>CABUOE010000166.1 GCA_902493155.1 uncultured Eubacteriales bacterium | reverse complement strand
TCGTTGAATCCCAGCGGGATAAAGATTGGCGCAATGACAGAGCCGATGGAAGCAAGGATACTCAACGAACTGTCGCTCACCATATTGAGCCCCCAGTCAAAGCTTTGCAGGAACCAAATGACGATGGCGGCGATAAAAATGATGGTAAATGCCTTGCGGATAAAGTCCTTGGCCTTTTCCCACATGTGGAGCAGAACGCTTTTAGGAGACGGCATCCGATAAGCAGGCAGCTCCATGACAAAAGGGATGGGGTTGCCGCGGAAGATGGTCTTTTTTAGGAGCAGTCCCGACAGCACTGCCATCACCATGCCCAGCACATAGATGCTAAACATAACAACCCCGCCGTGTTTCGGGAAAAAGGCGGCGGTAATCATCCCATAGATGGGGAGCTTCGCGCTGCAGGACATAAAAGGAGTCAATACGATGGTCATTTTCCGATCCCGCTCACTGGAAAGGGTACGGGTGGCCATGATAGCGGGCACACTGCATCCAAAACCGATGAGCATAGGAACAAAGGAACGGCCGGACAGGCCGATTTTCCGCAGCAGCTTATCCATGACGAAAGCGACTCTTGCCATATAGCCGCTGTCCTCCAGCAAAGAGAGGAAGAAAAACAGCAAAACGATGATGGGAAGGAAGGACAGTACACTTCCCACGCCGGCGCAGACGCCATCGATCAGCAGAGAATGGAGCCAGGGGCTCACGTTGACGCGGGTCAGAAACCCGGAGAATTCCGCCGTCAGCCAGTCGATGCCATCGCCCAGCAGCTCCTGAAGCGGAGCGCCGATGACGGTAAAGGTCAGCCAGAAAATGAGCAGCATAATACCGAGAAAAATTGGTATGCCGAAATATTTATGAGTGAGAACCCGGTCGATTTTTTCCGAACGGATCTGTTCTTTGGTTTCCTGATGCCGGGTGACGCAGTCGGCGCAGATTTTTTCGATGTAGGTATAGCGCATGTCGGCCAGAGCCGCTTCCCGGTCGGTGCCCAGCTCGAACTCCATCTCTTCGACGATGTGGTCGATGATGTGCTGCTGGTTTTCGGTGATGCCCAGCGCCTCGGTCATGGGCCCGTCCCCCTCCACCAGCTTGGTGGCGGCGAAGCGGGTGGGATAATCGTAGGCCCTGGCCTGGTCTTCAATGAGATGGGCGATGGAGTGAATCGCTTTATGTACCGGCCCGACGCAGAAATCGAGCTTCACCGGCGGGCTTTTTTCGGTGACGACTTTCATCGAAGCATCTAAGAGGTCGGAAATTCCCTCATTTTTGCTGGCCGAAATGGGGACCACCGGAATGCCCAGATGGGCCGACAGCTTTTTCACGTCGATGGAATTTCCGCTTTGGCGTACCTCATCCATCATGTTGAGGGCGATAATCATGGGGATACCCAGCTCCATCAATTGAAGGGTCAGATATAGATTCCGCTCGATATTGGTGGCATCGACGATGTTGATGATTGCGTCAGGGTGCTCCTTAACAGCAAAATCCCGGGTGACCACCTCTTCCGACGTATAGGGGGAAAGAGAGTAGATGCCCGGAAGATCGACGATAGTCGCATCCTTATGTTTCTCAACGGTAACGCCGGGAAAGTTGCCCACATGCTGGTTGCTCCCGGTAAGCCGGTTAAACAAGGTGGTTTTGCCGCAGTTTTGGTTTCCCACCAATGCGAACAGAAAACTCATAAATCGATTGCTCCCCTCATCTTGAGTGACAGAAATTTAAGCGATTCCTCGGTCTGTGACGTGATCGTCACACTTTGGAAACGCCATGGACTTCGATTTTTGCAGCCTCTTCCCGCCGGATGGTGAGAACATAGCTTCTCAGATACAGTTCGATAGGGTCGCCCATGGGCGCCACCTTCCTCACCGTGACCATAGTGTTGGGGGTCAGTCCCATATCCAATAGCCGCCGGCGCAAAGCCCCTTCTCCGCCGATGGCCGTAATCGTCCCGCAATAGCCGGGTTTTACATTGTCCAGTGTCATTGTACGCCTCCACATCAGCCATGACTGTTCATAACTGCCTATATTAACAATTTTAAAAGGAAACAACTGCTTTGTCAAGGCGTTTGCAATCCTCCATTTAAACTGTCCAAAACTTTATGTTATACTGAACATAATTAACCGGTTCAGCCGAAATATTTATATGTGTTTTTTGAAGCAATCATGTGGAAAGAAACGGGCATGGAATGCCCATAATTTTCCTGTATGCAATCCACAATAAAGAAAAAAGGACATCTGCGCACGAATTCGTTTGCAGATGTCCTTTTTCTTGTCAGCATTTTGCTACTCGATCATATCGTTTCTTCTGAAATAAAGGGAAATGCACCACAGGGCCGCAATTCCCACCAGAGCAAAGATGATGCGGCTGAAGACAGCGGCCTGGCCGCCAAAGATGGCTCCGACGAAATCAAAACCAAAGATACCGATGGAACCCCAGTTGAGTCCGCCGATGATAACGAGTGCCAATGCGATTTTATCTAACACGCTCATAAGTCCTCCTAAAAATTACATTAGAATTTGATTGATAGTTCTTAATTTTATTTTAACTTTAGTATGGAAGCTATTTTCATTTTTATACATTTATGGTATCATAAAAATATCGATAATTTTTGGAGAGGACAGAATACAGATATGACAGGACAACAGATTATTGTTCTTTGCGCGGGCGTAGCCGTTATCCTTATCGCCTTGAGCATTTATTTTCTAAACCGCAGCAAACAGAAAAAAAGCGGCGCCTGGGGCCGCAAAAAAGTGGCTTCCATTTTACGGAATTTCGCCGGAATCCGCAGCTTTAAGGTCATCAACAACATAGACCTTCCTTTGGACGACGGCCGTTACACCCACATTGACCACATTCTCATCGGATTTTTCGGATTGATGGTGCTGGAAAACCGTTCCGAACCGGGCGCTATCTATGGAGAAGCCAGGGACAAGGAATGGGTTTCGGTGGTCACCAGCAAAAATGGCTCCGAACGTAGAAAGAAATTCAAAAACCCCGTCACCCTCAACCAGGAGCACTGCGAAGCTGTCCGCAAAATTTTCCAGCAAGATAAAATTTACAAAGTCGACATCGAAAGCTACGTGGTCTTTACCGACCCGAAAATCCAGCTTGGAGCCCAGCCGAACCTTCCGGTCATGAGCTTAAAAAAATTCAAAAACTGCTTTCTCACAGCCGGTATTCTCAAAACGGCCCTGTGGACGTCCCAGTGGTCTACGAGGCGATTATGAAACGGGCAAAAACAAAATAAGGCGCTTTTTGAAATCCATCGATTCGCTCGATGGATTTTTTCTGTCCCGAAATCATCTTTCCGATGAAGAAGTATTCCCGCTCAAAGCACAAACCCGGCAGGAAAAATCCCGCCGGGTTTTATAGTCACATCTGTTTTAACATGGAGACGACGATTTTTGCCGCATCGTCGGCAGCAAGCTGCTCGAAGGTGTCGAAATCCATCTCCGCTTCGTCGTCGGCGTTGTCGGAAATGCTTCGGATAATCACAAAGGGCACGCCGTTTGCGGCGCAAACGTGAGCAACCGCTCCTCCCTCCATTTCCACGGCATTTGGATCGAGACGGCTGACGATGTCGTCTTTTACAGCCTTGTCGGAAATGAACTGGTCCCCCGTGGCGATTTTTCCTAAATGGCAGGTGATGCCGCAGTCGGCGCAGGCCTTCTGTGCCTTCTGGACAAGCGCCTTATCCGCCGCAAACTGCTCCATATAAGGATGGCTCAACGCCACCAGCCGCAGCTCCATATCGTGGTAGGCCGCTTTGGTGGAGATGACCACGTCCCGCACCTTGGCGTCCTTGGCCCCTCCGGCGATGCCAGTATTGATGATGGCGTCCACTCCGAAACGGTCGATGAGGATTTGGGCGGACATGGCCGAATTGACCTTTCCGATGCCGGAGCAGACCAGCACTACGTCAATGTCTCCGATTTTCCCGGCGTAGAAGGTCCGCCCGGCGGCAACGGTTTCCTCCCGTCCGCGCATCATTTCCCGCAAATGCTCCACTTCCGAGCCCATGGCCCCGATGATTCCGATTCGATTCATTTTATAACATCCTTTCGATTGGTAAACGGCTCGTCCCACTAAACTTCATGGAAAAAGGGCGCTGATGAAGGCGTCCTTTTTCGCAGCCCTAATGGATATCCCGATTCAGCACTGGTCGGATTCTTTTTTGATTCCGAAAATCAGGCGAAGCAGACCGGATATGTATTTTGGGCTCTTGATGACGACAACTTTCATGGTAACGACTCCTTTTCTCCGACGATGCAAAACTGCAAAGCGCCGCCCGGTCGGCAGGCGCGGGCGCTTTCATCCCTGCTACTTACAGCACCAGAAGGACCAGAACCCCCATCCCAACAGCACCACGGCCAGCATGGCACAGACAAAGCGGAAGGAAAGCATGACGCCTAAAAGCAGGATGATTCCGACGATAATGGCGACACAGGGCAGCTGCCTGCGTGTAAAAAGCGGTCTTTTCATGGCAGGCGTTCTCCCCTTTCCCCAGCTTTTTCGAAGGCTCTAATGACATTCCATTATACGTTTGGCGCTTGGAATTGGTTCCTGCTGTTTTTGGAAAAGAGATTGCATCCAAAAAAGAGTCTCATTCGTTTGATAAAATCAGAAGCAGAGTGCCGTCCTCCACCTGGATCAGAGCTTTCTCCCCCTTCTGCTGGTTGCTGACTCCCAGAGGGAAATCCGGCGTCAGCGTCACTCTGTCCAGAGGATACTGCACCCCCTTTAAGGTAACTCCGCGGCATTCGCCTCCATAGGCGAACACGCTGATGTAATGGTAGGGTTCGTTGAGGGCAATTTTTCCATTTCGAAGCAGGAAAACCTTGTGGTTTTCGTCGATAAGGGTTCCCTGTGCCCCTTCCCCCAGCAGATAACTTAAAGACTGAATGTTGGCGACGCTGTGGTCGAGCCGCCCGCCTAAGCCCCCGTAAATCACAAAGCAGCGGTATCCCAATTGGAGCCCCTCTTTGATAGCCAGCATGGTGTCGGTGTCGTCCTTGCGGGCGGGGAACAGAATCGCCCCGTCGGGAATCTTCTGTCCCTCCATGGAGTCCATGTCCCCGATGACGATGTTGGGTACGAGTCCCATCTTTTCGGTGTGCCTGAGCCCTCCG
>CABUOE010000165.1 GCA_902493155.1 uncultured Eubacteriales bacterium | reverse complement strand
TAAAGGGCTTGTTGTCGCCGGCGATCGTCTTGGCCAGCTTGTCCAAAGTAATACCTTCGATGTTGAAGGAGGACCAGTTGGAACTCAATCCTACACGGATGTCGGGATCGACGGCGTGCACAGCTTTTCCAATTTTGTCGGCGAGGCCGTTTAGAGTTTCTCCTTGAAGCGCCCGGAAGGCGTCACGATATTTATTTTGGCCGTGCCGATATACCTTATCGCATAATTCTTCAACGGTGATATTTTCGCCCAGGCGTTCTCTCAAAATGGCCATATGCTTTTCGCAACAGCAACCCATCCTGTCAAACAGGGCTTTTCCTCCGGTCAGCGTAAAATCGTCCTCCAATAGGATATGTTTGACGCCGGATTTTGCAACCTGTTCAAAAATACCGCAAAGTTCTTCAGCAAATTCCTCGCACAGAGGACAGTAGGCGCCGGGAATAGTATCGCCGTTTCCCTTCAGAGTGTGAATTTTGGTATAGGGAGCGTCATGATCAAAGTAATAAGGATTTCCGTAACCAATGGTTGGAACCACCCATGCTCCGACAGTAAAGCCATTTGCCTCCAAAAAAGCTTTATTTTCGACAAAATGTTCGTGTTCTAAGGCCTTTGCTTTCGAGTCACGCAGAATACGGTCATGAATTAACATGACTATCTGGGGATCGGCTTTTTTCAACTCACGAACTAGTCTTTCTTTTTGTGAGTCAGTCAATTTTTTATTGTTAACCGGGATTGCGATTTTATACATGAACTCACTCCTTATGGGTGGAATATTGGTGTCTTTATTATACAAAATAAGAAAACAAAAAGAAATATAATTGGATGGATTCATCAATTTTGATGATGGATTGCTCACTTTTGATAAACAAATAATAATGCGGCAGGAAATGCCCATACTAATTAAAAAATTCCGGAAAGGAATGAAAATATGTCGAAAAAATTAGGTAGAAGTACCATTGAAATGGAGAACACACCGGTGATCCGAGCCTCGGCCACAGTTGTGGGAAAAAAGGAGGGGGAAGGGCCGTTAAAAGAGGAATTTGACCTCATTAACAACGACACTTCCTTTAGTCAGGAAACATGGGAAAAGGCGGAGAGCGAAATGGTCAGAGAAGCGGTACAGACCGCTCTGCAAAAGGCGTCGCTCAGTTCCAGCGACGTGGAATTTATTTTCGGAGGAGATCTTTTAAATCAGTGCATTGGTTCCACCTATGGACTGAGGGAATTTGGAATACCTTTTATCGGTATGTACGGCGCTTGCTCTACCATGGCTCTGAGCCTTGCCATGGCTTCGATTTTTGTGGATAACGGTCTTGCCAACAACGCTGTGGCTGTCACCTCCTCTCATTTCTGCTCGGCGGAGCGGCAGTTCCGTTTCCCGTTGGAGTACGGCGGACAGCGACCTCCTACAGCCCAGTGGACGGCTACAGCATCGGGAGCCGCTATCGTCGGCACCGAGGAAATGAGCGGTATGAACGTCTATGTTCGTAAAGTCTGTATGGGAACGATTCAGGATCTGGGCATCACCGACGCCAACAACATGGGCGCCGCCATGGCTCCGGCAGCCGCGTGGACCATAAAGACCTATTTGGAGGACACCAAAACGAAACCCTCGGACTATGATTTGATCCTCACCGGCGATTTGGGCCAGGTGGGACGGGATTTATTGCTGGAGCTGCTTTTAAAAGAAAATATCAGCATATCGGAACAGCACAATGACTGCGGCCTGATGCTCTACGACCGAGAAAGTCAGGACGTTCACGCTGGCGGCTCCGGCTGCGGATGTTCCGCTTCGGTGTTCTGTTCGCAAATTCTCAGGCGGATGCGTGCGGGAGAACTGAACGAAGTCCTCTTTATGGCCACGGGAGCACTGATGTCCCCCACTTCGGTTCAGCAGGGAGAAAGCATTCCGGGAATCGCCCACCTCATCCACCTTTCCACCAGAAAAGGAGGAAATCAGTAATGTTTATGGAATTTTTAAAGGCGTTTCTGATAGGCGGCATCATTTGCGCCGTCGGACAGGTGCTTATCGATTATACAAAGCTTACACCGGCACGGATTCTTGTCTCCTTTGTGGTGGCGGGCGTCGTGCTGGGAGCTTTGGGCTGGTATCAACCCCTTGTAGACTTCGCGGGAGCGGGTGCTTCGGTACCCTTGACCGGGTTTGGCAACCTGCTTGCCAAAGGTGTGCGGGAAGCGATAGGGAAGGACGGATTATTGGGCGTTCTCACCGGCGGATTGACAGCCACAGCGGGAGGTATCACCGCAGCTATGATATTCGGCTTGATCGTAGCTTTGATCTTCCGCCCCAAAGACAAGGGCGATTGATGAAAAAAGGTCCCGCTTCCCGGCGGGGCTTTTTTATGTAGCGACATTCGATTCGAAAACAGCCCCACGAAAATAAACCGATGCTTTTCCCGTTTGACTGTGATAATTTCTCCCTTTGTTGGGAAAATAAATGAAAAGCGTATTTTTTGATTTGTGACTTTTCCCATCCCAAAAATTTTCAGCAGAAAGCGGGGAAAATGATGTTTAAATATATTGTAAAACGGCTATTATATGTCGTTTTTGTTTTTTTCATCGTCTCCATTATCATGTTTGGGGTCTATAAGATGATTCCCGGGGATCCGGCGCGAATGATGCTCGACTCTTCCATCTCTTCGGTGGACCCTGAACGGTACGAGGCCATGTACCAGGCTGCCCGGGAACGATTGGGTCTCGACAAACCGCTGCCTATTCAGTATGTAAACTGGATTACCAACATGCTGCGGGGCGACTTCGGGTATTCCTCCCAGTACCGGGTACCGGTGTCCCAACTCATCAAGGAGCCTATGCTCAACACCATTAAACTCAATATCGTTAGTCTGATTCTGGTGTTCGCGATCACCATTCCATTGGGGATTGCTTCAGCCGTCAAAAAGTATTCGGCGTTTGATAATGCGGTGCAAGTGGGTACGGTAGTTGGGTACAGCTTACCGAGTTTTGTCATTTCGCTTTTAATGATTTTCCTTTTCGCTGTGCGGCTTCCCATTTTCCCTATCAGTGGCGTCAACAGCCCCGGATTTTCCGGGACCGGCTGGGAGCGGTTTTTGGATACTGCCTATCACATGTGCCTGCCGGTACTGGTCATGACTCTCAGTTCGCTGGGGGGCATTACACGGTATGTGCGCAGCGCCATGATTGACGTGCTCCAAATGGATTACATCCGCACTGCCCGGGCCAAGGGCCTGCCCCAAAAGGTGGTCATTTACTCCCACGCCTTTCGCAACGCCCTCATTCCTGTCGTCACCATTCTGACCAGTTGGTTTGTGGGAATTTTCGGCGGCTCGGTAGTTATAGAGTCCATCTTCCAGTGGAACGGCATGGGAAAAGTGATGATTGACGGACTCCGGCAGCTGGACTTTATGGTGGTGTTGGCTATGCAGATGTTTTATGTGGTCATCACCCTCATCGGGAACCTCATCATGGATTTGGGATATTCTCTCGTCGACCCTCGGGTGAAACTGAGCTGATGAAAAAAATTCGGGAAAGGAAAGGCGGCTTTGCGATGAAAAGAAATATGTCTCGCGAAAAGCAGGCCCAGGTGGCGGCATGAAGGAAGAAAATCGAAAATCCAGGGCAAGCGGCCTCGGCAATACCTTTCGACAGCTATTTATGGGAGCCAACAACGTTCACACCTCGGTCATGGACGAAGAGCAGATGCAAAGCCCCTTCCGCACCATCGTCCGCAACTTTTTGAGCAACAAAATTGCCATGGCGGGACTCATCGTCTTTTTGTTCATATTGCTTTCCTGTTTTATTCTGGCGGCGATTTTTAATCTGGACACCTCCTTTCAGGATGTAACCCAGCAGAACATCAGCCCGGGATTTAACATGCTAAGCGTACCGAACAGCCTCAAAAAAAATGCCAAGCAGATCGACGTAGGCGCTACCTACAGCATCGGGGTGGATAACGACGGCAAAGTGTACCTTTGGGGGAAAATGGACCCGAAGCTCAAACAAATTCCCGAGGATATGGGGAAAATTGCACAGGTTTCCGCCGGCCAAAATCACGTATTGGCATTAGCTGAGGACAACAAAGTATACACCTGGGGCAACAATCGGTTTACGCTGGATAAAGTTCCCTCCGAAGTGAACAGGCTGGGAAAAATCAAGCAGGTGGAGGCGGGGTATCAGGTTTCCATCGTCCTGTCGGAGGACGGAAAAATGGTTTCCTGGGGAAACGAAAACCTTTTGGACATTTCCCTCAAGGAATACCAGGGCACCATTGACAAATTAGTATCCAACGGGACGACAGTGTTGGGTCTTACGAAAAACGGGGAAGTAGTGGCTATGGCTACAAAACCCAGCCCTTTTTCCCGGATTCCAGAAGAAATCCAGGGGCATGTCGTAGACCTCGAATCCGCCGACACAGCGGCCATCGCCTTGACTGACGATGGGATGATTCATGTCTGGGGAAACGCTCAGTACGGCCTCAATGTCCTGCCCGAGGAGCTCAAGGGACACAAAATCAAGGACATCGCTGCCGGGCGGTACCACTTTGTCGCCGTCACCGACGAGGGAAAGGTTTATTCTTGGGGCCGGAACAATTACCATCAGGCGGATGTGCCGAACTCCCTTAACAAAACCAAAGTAGCGGCCGTTTATTCCGGCACCTATCAAAACTACGCGGTGGACGAAAACGGAAAAGTCACCACCTGGGGGTTAAACGGATACCTGATGGGTACCGACGGCCTGGGCAGAGACGTGTTCTCCCGCCTTGTCACCGGCGGCCGGATGACGCTGACCATCGGCGCTATCGCCGTCATCATTTCCACCCTCATCGGTATCATCGTTGGCGGATTTTCCGGATATTACGGCGGGAAAATCGATAACCTGCTTATGCGGTTTGCAGAAATCGTTGGCTCCATTCCGTTTTTGCCTCTGGCCATGATTTTGTCCGCCCTTTTAGGCAACAAAGTCTCGGAGCTGGGGCGGATTTCGATGATTATGGTCATCTTGGGCGTGCTCAGCTGGCCGGGACTGGCCAGGCTTGTGCGGGGGCAGATTTTAGCTGAGCGGGAAAAGGAATTTGTCACCGCCGCCAAAGCCATGGGTATTCGGGAGCTGACGATCATCTTCCGGCACATCATCCCCAACGTCCTCACCGTCGTCATCGTCAACGCGACGCTCAACTTTGCTTCAGCGCTGCTCACCGAATCGGCTCTATCCTTCCTGGG
>CABUOE010000164.1 GCA_902493155.1 uncultured Eubacteriales bacterium | reverse complement strand
TTTGGACTTTTTGCATGTCTCTTCCTCCTTGACTTTGCTCTGACAAAACATTATATTTTTATGCGTGAGATTTTCGTTGGAGGATTTATACTATTTTAACGTAACTGGCAGATCGGGTCCTTATCTTGACACATCAGGAATTTTTACCTCTTTGCTTAAACTTTTTCAGTCAAGTAGCTATTGCATGGTTTTCTTTACATAAAAAAGAGACCCCCGAAGGAGTCTCTTTTTAATTATTAATCTGGTAGATTAAGCAACCCAAGCGCCGTTTGCATCTACTTTGTAACCGCCAATGGTGGTGTTAGCAGCCATTGCACCGTTATTGTAGAAGTAGTAGCATTTGCCGTTAATCCAGTTCCAACCAGTTACCATAGCTCCGGAAGAGGAGAGGTAGTACCAGTTGTTGTCAACTTTTTCCCAACCGGTCTTCATAGCATTGTTGCCCTTGAAGAAGTACCATTTGCCGTCAACTTTAGCCCAGCCAACTGCCAGACCGCCGTTTTCGTTAGCCCAGTACCAGTTGCCGTCTTTCTGGAACCATTCGCTGACTTTCAGAGAACCGTCGTCATTGAACATGAACCAAGTAGCACCGATCTTGTACCAGTCGCCTTTGTAGTTTTCAGCGCCTGCGCCGTAGTACCATTTGCCATCAACTTTGTTCCAACCCTGAGGATTGTTAAAGTTAACGATAGCTTCTTTCAGGTCAGCGATAGCAGCTTCAACTTCAGAGATAACAGCTTTGTCTTTGCCGGAGATACCGATTCTAGCATAAACATCAGCAGCGTCATCAGAAGCTTCTCTCAAAGCAGCAACCTGAGCACCAGTCTGAGTAGAAACGTTAGCGATCAGTTTGTCAGCTTCTTTGATGGTGTCTTTCAGTTCTTCTTTAGTAGCAGAAGGAACAGATTTAGCGGAACTCATAACATCAGTGATAGCAGTATCCAAGTTAGTGGTTACGCGATCAACTTCAGAAGAAGAGGGGTTCGCTTTAGCAAGGGTCTTTTCAGCGGAATCCAGAGCGTTCTGGAGAGTGGTCCACTTTCTGGAAGTGGTGTTGAAGTCAGACTCCTGATAGCCAGCAGCTTTGTCAACGGAGCCCTGAAGCTTAACAATGCGCCACTCTGCTACACCTTCGGTAGCGGTCAGAGCGTCAACGGCATCATTCAACTCTTCCAAAGCTTTGTCGAGCTGGCTCTGTTTTACGTTAGCAGTGCTGTTTCTAGCATCGAAGTAGAGTTTTGCAGCCCAAGAATAAGCGGAATACTCATCGATAACAAGGTTGCTGCTGGAGTTAGATTTGTAAGTGTCGGTAGCAAAGTCGTTCCACTCGTCAGAGTAGCCGTTTCTTACTTTAAAGTCTGCTTTCTGATACAGATAGTTTTCGCCAACACCTTTATATTGTTTCTCAATGTAAGAAACTTTGGTGGTTCCTTTAGAATCAGCATACAGAGACATCAAAGCGGTCTGCATTGCAGAGTAATCTACAGTTTTAGCGCTGACAGCGTCTGCTTTCTGCAGATAAGACAGAGCTCTTTTCCAATCGTTGATGTTCACAGCTTTTTCAGCAGCAGCTTCAGCTTTCTCAACGTTGGACTGAACTTCTCTCCAAGCGGAAGCAGTGTAGTCGGATTCCTCATAATCGTTGATCCGATCGAGGAGCTCATAGTAATCGTCCATAGCGTTAGTGGTATCAGCGAAAGAGATTTCACCGATAACTCTGCTGTACTCTTTGTTCATGTAAACGATTCTGGAAGTCTGAGCGTTGCTCAGGACAGCATCGTTTCTGCCGAAAGAATAAACATTAGTAATCAAAGAGTATACGTTATAGTCCTCAACATCTCTTGGGTCAAAGAGAGAAACATCAGGGATCGGATTTTTGTTGCTGTCATAAGTCATGTACTTGAGAACATTGTTGGAATTCAATCTAGCATCGTTAATAGCAGACCAACGAACATTAGAAGTACCAGTTACGCTGCCAGTTTCAGGAGAGGTCCGATAAGCATCTCTCCAATAGCCATACAGTCTTTCAACAGAATAGCTACCGTTTGTCTGGGGATTCTTCAGCTGGTTAACGTAGTCTTTGAAATTGTTCAAAGCGGACTCATAAGAATCGTCATTCTCTACGTCTTTGTCCAGAGCGTAGTCATACATGTAGATGTTACCAAATCTGGCATCAGCAGCGCCCTTGTTCCACTCTTTCCAAGCTTCGTAGCTCTGGGGAGTACCGGAAGGGGTATCGCCAACGACCAAATGCTTAGCAAAGTTCAACAGATCCTGTCTTTCAGTGATCTCGATGGTGTTGTTTGCTGTAACAGTGCCGTTTGCATCTACCACAGGCTGGGTAACAGTGATCTTGTTAGCCGAAATGGTAACAGAAGTAGCGTTGTAGTCGTTCAAGAATGCGGTTTCATCCAAGTAATCGATGGCAGAAGCGGAAAGGCTTGAGCCAAACATGGAAAACGCAGTGGTCGCAGCCAAAGCAAGCGCCAAAATCTTTTTCATGTGTTTTCATCCTCCAAAATAATGTATTTGTCAAACGCCCCGAGGTAATTATGTTTACAACTTAACGCCGCAAACATCAAAGCCACGGATTTTGTGACAACCGTTTTCCAGAAAGCTGCTACTTTCAAAATTGTTGGGGAAATTTTGTCCATAAGCATATTCCCAGATACTAGGTTCTGTTCCGATTATAGCAAATAAGATTGCGGTTGTAAAGAGGATTTTTGAAAAAAAACGAAATAAACTCGATTTTTGTTCAAAACGTTATCTTTTATGGTGACTTTCCACAAAGTTGCAAAATCGATGCAACAGATGCCTTTTTTTTTTGACACAGGGGGTACCCCTCTGTCAGCAAGTGGCACTGGAACGTCTCCGCCGCAGCTATAATCGAAACAACTTGCCGCAGTTAAGAGTATAGCATGTGACTCCAAAAAAGTAAAGAAGAAATTTCAGGAAATTATTTATCCCGATTTATGAAATAATAAAAAAGAAGGAAAGTTCAATTTCTAAAACATACGCTGTGATTGAACAAAAGAAAACCGCAGGATCAGTACGAACCTGCGGTTAAGGGACAAGCCCTTGAGTATAACCTATTTCTGGGCGTTTGAATAGGATAATGGAGCGGATTACGAGGCTCGAACTCGCTACCTCCACCTTGGCAAGGTGGCGCTCTACCAGATGAGCTAAATCCGCATAAATGGTGCCTCCGGTCGGAATCGAACCAACGACACGGGGATTTTCAGTCCCCTGCTCTACCGACTGAGCTACAGAGGCATACGCCCAAGGCCCTCGGTTAAAGATAAGAGGGACAAAAATTGGCGACCCGCATGGGGCTCGAACCCACGACCTCTAGCGTGACAGGCTAGCGCTCTAACCAACTGAGCTAGCGGGCCAAATCATCCTGGAATCGTGGCATACAATAAAGTGGGGTGCCGCATTCCTGAAATCAGCTAAACTCTTAATCATCATGTTTAGCAACAGGTAAAATTATACATGATTCCGCAAATAATGTCAAGGGCTTTCCGCTAAAAATTCAGTTTCTGTAAAAATTAACATTTTCTGCCTTTACAGAGGGGTTCTTTTATGTTAACATATTATAATATCAAAATCGAGGAGGAAAACAGATGCCAAATAACGAGCTTTTCTTTTTATATAAAGGCCGTCCCTTAGTCCGCAGCGGAAAAACCATTTACTATGGAGATATGAACGATCCTTATGTGGTTATGATGCAGATTCATTCCCAAAAGCCTTTCGAGGATCTTCAGCTTTCGGAAAATGTTTCACTTCAAATGATGTCTACCGACCTCACCCTTCCGCCTGATAAGCTAATTTTGAAAAAAGCAGAAAAGCAGGGACTGTATCAAGCACTCGATATCGCAAGTGTATGGCTGGATCGTCTCAACAAAGCGTAAAACCAAACCGCTCCCATTACGGGAGCGGTTTTTTATTTGTTGTGCTGCCAATATTTCCGATCCAGACTCCGATATTGCAGTGCTTCCGAAATATGCGGAAGCTCGATCATATCGCTGCCGTCCAAATCGGCAATCGTCCTCGCGACTTTCAAAATTCGGTCGTAGCCCCTCGCACTCATCCCCATTTTTTCAAATGCGTTTTTCAAAGCCTTCATTCCCTGTTCGCTGACCGGGCAAAATTCCCGGAGCATATGGGGCGTCAGATTGGCATTGCAGAGAATCGGCGTCCCTTCATATCGCTTGGTCTGAATTTTTCTCGCCCCATCCACCCTCTTTTTAATAGAAGAAGAGGATTCCGCTTTCTTTCCTGCCGACAGATGCTGGAACTCCACCGGCGCCACTTCGATATGTAAATCCAACCGATCCAGCAGCGGACCGCTGACTTTATTTAAATACTGGGACACTTTAAACGGAGAACAACTGCAAGAACGGGTCGGATGCCCAAAATAACCGCAGGGGCAGGGGTTCATCGCCGCAATAACCATCATATTGCAGGGATAGGACAATGTCCCGTTGACCCTGGAGATGGTCACTGTCCCCTCTTCGATGGGCTGCCGCAGAATTTCCATGGCCGGGCGGGAGAATTCGGGCAGCTCGTCCAGAAAAAGAACCCCGTTGTGGGCCAGGGAAATTTCGCCGGGCTTGGGGATTGTCCCGCCGCCGGACAATCCGGCCGGGGACACTGTGTGGTGGGGTGCCCGGAAAGGCCGGACGGTTACAAGCGGCTCTTCTTCCGTCAAAAGTCCCGCAATGGAATGAATTTTGGTGGTTTCTATGGCTTCTTCAAAGGTCATATCGGGCAAAATCGAAGGAATCCGTTTGGCCAGCATACTTTTTCCCGAACCGGGCGGTCCGATCAGCAAGGCATTGTGCCCACCTGCCGCCGCGATCTCCAGCGCCCTTTTGGCAAATTCTTGCCCCATAACGTCCGCCATATCCGCATCCGATGTGCAGCCCGACGGCTCAAAATGGATCGGTTCAACCGGGCAAAGAGGGCGAAGGTTTTCCAAGAAATCTACCACGTCCTGCACTTTATGGACCGGATACACTTCGATCCCCTGAACAGCACTTCCCTCACGGGCATTTTCCGCTGGAACAAAAACCCGCCTGAGCCCTGCTTCCTTGGCTTCAATCACCATGGGCAAAACGCCCTGCACCCGACGAACCGTTCCATCCAATGCCACTTCTCCGATAAACATGCTGTCGGAAAAATCCGCTTGGGTCTGTCCGCTGGCGGCCAAAAGTGCCAAAAAGATGGGCAAATCATACATGGGACCCGCCTTTTTTAGGTCCGCTGGAGCCAAATTCACCGTTATTTTTTTGACGGGTACCTCATAGCCGCAGTTTTTCATGGCAGCCCGTACCCG
>CABUOE010000163.1 GCA_902493155.1 uncultured Eubacteriales bacterium | reverse complement strand
TCAGAGGGCTGTACTTTGGCAGCCCAATAGTCTAAAATTACATCGACGCTTTTTTCCCGGTCGATGCGTCCGCAGAAGCAGACCGCCATTTCGTCATCCTGGATGCCGTACTTATGCCGGAAGGCGCGTTTGTCTTCCTCCGTGATGTTGTGAGGAGCAAATTTGTCCAGTTCCACAGGATTGGGGACAACCACGACGTCTTTGTCCATCTTACAGTCATTTTTGATATACTCGTCACACTTCTTGGACGGGCCTGTGATGGCATTTGCCCGTTTTGCAAACAATTTGAAATAATGGTGGGAGAGCTTCGTCACAAAGGGAATCAGCGGCTTCGGCGCCACGTAGTAAATATAGTCATCGTACATTGTGTGGAGGGTATAGACCAGCGGTTTTTTCAGCTTTTTGGCAATGTGAGCCGCTGAGATACCGATACTGAACTCCTGATGCAGATGAATAATGTCCGGGTCGAAGTCCTCGATCATTTTGAGGCGCTTGTGGCTTAACGGCATGGCGATGCCGTAGTCGTAAAACCGTTTGAAAGCCTTGGCCGGGCAGTGGAGCACTCCGTTTTGAATGTAGTGACGATGGGTGTCTGGATCGGCGGTGACGACTAAGACTTCATGCCCCAATTTTTCAAGACCTTCCTTGAGGAGCTTGACGTGGGTGACGACGCCGTTGATATAAGGGAGATAAGTCTCCGCGAAAAGTGCAACTTTCATAGTGGGTATACATCCTTTCCATGAGTTGTCTGTTAGATGCAGATGGTGTTCTTGTGAAAAAATCCGTCCTGTGGACATAACAACACAAGATTAATTATAGCGAAAAACCTTCTGCATTGCAAGTAAATTGATAAAATAGCCCTCTGTTTCCAGTTTTCTTTTGATATTCTTTGCAAAAATTGCCGCCGGTACTACCGAAATGGAAAAAAATGTGGTATACTAATCCATATGCCTATAAGAGAATAGAAATAAGGAAGGTTCAGCGATTTATGGAGCCGAGCAAACGCTACAATGAGCTGGTGGAAGAACTAAACTACCACAGCAAGCTCTACTATACAAAGGATGCCCCCGTTATTAGCGACTATGATTACGATATGATGATGGTGGAGCTCAAAAAGCTGGAGGAGGAGCACCCTGATTGGATTCGCCTCGATTCCCCGACCCAGCGGGTAGGCGACGTGCTGTACAACACCTTTGAAAAAGTGGAGCACACAGTGCAGATGGGGTCTTTGCAGGACGTGTTCAGCACCGACGAACTCTTCGCCTTCGACGAGCGATGCCGGGCGGTGATCCCGAATCCCCAGTACGTGGTGGAGCCGAAAATCGACGGATTATCGGTCTCCCTCGAATACCGGGATGGACGGTTTACGCGGGGTTCCACCCGGGGAAACGGCCTTGTGGGCGAGGACGTGACCTTAAACCTGATGACCATCGAAGATATTCCTCAGGAGCTTCCGGAAAAGCTTCCCTTCCTGGAAGTCCGCGGAGAGGTGTACATGCCCCGTGCGGTGTTTGAATCCCTGGTGGAAGAACAGCTCAAAAACGAGGAGGAGCCCTTCAAAAACCCCAGAAACGCGGCGGCAGGCGGCCTGCGGCAGAAAGACCCGAAAATCACCGCTCAACGGAAACTTTCCATCTTCGCCTTTAACATCCAGCAGATCGAAGGAAAGGAGCTTTCCTCTCACAAAGAATCGCTGGATTACTTAAAAAGCCTGGGTTTTGCGGTGACACCGTCTTATAAACGGTTCACTGACTTTAACGAGGTTGTGGCCGAAATTCTTCAAATCGGTGAAAATAGGAACCAGTTTTCTTTCGAAATCGACGGAGCTGTCGTCAAGGTGGACGATTTTTCCGAGCGTGAACAGCTGGGCGCTACCACCAAGTTCCCCAAGTGGGCGGTGGCCTTTAAGTACCCGCCGGAGGAGAAAGAAACTATCCTGCGGGAAATCCAGATCAACGTAGGGCGTACCGGCGCGTTGACGCCGACAGCTTCCTTTGATCCCATCACGCTGGCGGGGACGACGGTAAGCCGGGCGGTGCTCCACAACCAGGATTTTATCACCGAGAAGGACATCCGCATCGGCGATACGATTTTGGTGCGGAAAGCGGGGGACATTATCCCCGAGGTGCTGAAATCGGTGCGGCACGGGGAGGGAAGCGTTCCCTATTTCATCCCCGACCATTGCCCGGTCTGCGGCAGTGAGACAGTCAAAGACGGGGACGAGGCGGTTATCCGCTGTGTCAATCCCGCCTGTCCTGCCACGGTGCGGCGAAATCTCATCCACTTCGCTACACGAAACGCCATGAACATTGAAGGCTTGGGGCCCGCCATTGTCGAGCTTCTCCTGCAAAATAACCTCATTGCCTCTCCGGCGGATTTGTACGCTCTCAAGCCGGAGCAGCTAAGCCCTCTCGAGAGGATGGGCGATTTGTCTGCCCAGAACCTCGTAAACGCCATTAAGGCGTCCAAGGAGAGGGGACTTTCCCATCTGCTGTTCGGATTGGGTATCCGCAACATCGGCGAACGGGCGGCAAAGCTTTTAGCCGAGCATTTTCCCACCATCGATCAGATTTTTGAGGCTTCGGTAGAGGATATCACCGCCATCGACGGCTACGGCGACACCATGGCAGAAAGCGTCGTCCATTATTTCAGCAAGCCTGAAACGCGGGAGCTCATCGAAAAGCTCCGGCAGGCGGGGGTAAAGCTCACCGAGGACGTGGAGGAAAAGACCGACCTGTTTACGGGCAAGACTTTTGTGCTGACCGGGACGCTGCCCACCTACACGAGAAACGAGGCCAAAGCCCTTATCGAGAAAAACGGCGGCAAGGTCAGCTCTTCGGTGTCCAAAAAGACCGACTTCGTTTTAGCCGGCGAGGACGCAGGCAGCAAGCTGACAAAGGCCCAGCAGCTTGGGGTGCAAATCCTCAGCGAAGAGGAATTTAACCGGATGCTTGATTTGTAAATTTTCGGGCGCTTCTCAGCGTCCGTACATAGAAAAGATCAATTTTTGGAGGTCATAAATTCATGAAAATCGACATGAAACGTCTGGCGAAGCTTTCTAAGCTGAAATTTTCGCCGGAAGAAGAGGCAAAGTTCGAAAAAGAGATGGAAAACATCGTTGCAATGGTGGAAAAGCTCCCCGATATCGACGCGTCGGGCGCTTTGATCGATCCGGATAACCCTATGGAGATGAGAAAGGACGTCCCCGAGAAGAAATTCACCCGGGACGAGCTCTTAAAAAACGCCCCGGAAGTTCAGGCGGGCTGTATCGTCGTCCCTAAGGTCGTGGACTAACAATCGAAGGAAAGGACAATCAGATTTATGGAACTTTATAAGCTTCAGGCATCTGAGCTTTCTCGGATGCTCCAGAATAAAGAGTGCTCCAGCGTGGAGCTGACAAAATCCGTTCTCGGACGCATCGACGCCAAGGAGGACGAAATTGGGGCCTACCTGTCGGTGGACAGAGAGGGGGCTCTCAAAAAAGCGGCTGAGGTAGACGACCGTCGGGCAGCAGGGGAGAGCCTTCACCCTTTGGCTGGAATCCCCGTGGGCATTAAGGACAACATCTGCCTCAAGGGAATGCCCGCTACCTGCGCCTCCAAAATGCTTGAAAACTTCGTGCCGCCCTACGACGCGACGGTCATCGAAAAAATGAACAAAACCGACTGCGTCTATTTAGGCAAGCTCAACATGGACGAGTTCGCCATGGGCTCCTCCACCGAAAATTCCGCTTTTAAAAAGACCAAAAACCCTTATAACACCGATTATGTGCCCGGCGGATCTTCCGGCGGAAGTGCTGCGGCGGTTGCGGCGGGGGAAGCCATCGTCACTTTAGGCTCCGATACCGGCGGCTCTATCCGGCAGCCTTCGGCTTACTGCGGCGTTGTGGGGCTCAAACCCACCTACGGTTCGGTTTCCCGTTACGGTCTGGTGGCCTTTGCTTCCTCTCTTGACCAGATCGGCCCCATCGGCCGCAGCGTCAAGGATCTGGCCATGACTTACTCCGCCATCTGCGGCAAAGACCCCATGGATACCACAACCGTTTCGAGGGAATATCCGGATTTTACAAAAAACCTCAAATCCGACGTGAAGGGCCTTAAAATCGGCCTTCCGAAAGAATATTTCGCCGAAGGCGTCACCGCCGACGTCAAGGAAGCGGTCATGAAGGTGGCCAAAGAGTACGAAAAGATGGGGGCGACGCTGGTTGACGTTTCGTTGCCCAGCACCGATTACGCCCTTTCCGCCTACTACATCATCGCTTCGGCGGAGGCTTCCTCTAACTTAGCCCGGTTCGACGGGGTAAAATACGGCTACCGGACGGAAAACTTTGGGAGTCTCGAAGAGCTCTACGAAAACACCCGCAGCGAGGGCTTCGGCGACGAAGTCAAGCGCCGTATCATGCTGGGAACCTACGTGCTGTCCTCCGGCTACTACGACGCCTACTACAAAAAGGCGAAGTTCACCCAGCAGCTCATTCAGAAGCAGTACGCCGACGCCTTCACCCAGTGTGACCTGCTCCTGACCCCCACCACCCCCGACACCGCCTTCAAAATCGGGGAAAACGAGAGCGACCCGGTCAAGATGTATATGAACGACCTTCTCACTGTTATGATTAACATTGCGGGGCTTCCCGCCATCAGTATGCCCTGCGGCTTTGACGGCAAGAAACTGCCCATCGGCTGTCAGCTCATCGGTTCCAAGTTCAGTGAGCAGACGCTGTTTGACACGGCAAACTGCTACGAACAGCTTGTGGGCGGGTTTGACCTGTCGGCGACGTTACAATAGGGAAGTAGGAGGAACAACATCATGGCATACACCGATTACGAGACCGTGGTGGGCCTAGAAGTCCACGCGGAACTGAATACTGAATCGAAAATTTACTGTAGCTGCAAAAACGCCTTTGGCCTGGAAGTAAACACCCAGTGCTGCCCCATCTGCATGGGAATGCCCGGCACCCTCCCGACCCTCAACGAAAAGGTTGTCGAGTACGCCGTCAAGATGGGCTACGCCTTAAACTGCACCATCAACCCCGTCTCCAAACAGGACCGGAAAAATTACTTTTACCCCGACCTGCCTAAGGCCTATCAGATCAGCCAGTTTGACATCCCGCTGTGCGAGCACGGCTATGTAGACGTGTTAGTGGACGGGGAGGAGAAGCGTATCGGCGTGACCCGTATCCACATCGAGGAGGACGCTGGCAAGCTCATCCACGACGACAGCTTTACCGGGACTTTAGTTGACTTTAACCGCTGCGGCGTACCGCTTATCGAAATCGTATCCGAGCCGGATATGAGAAGCTCTGCCGACGCCAAAGCTTACTTAGAGACCATCAAATCCATC
>CABUOE010000162.1 GCA_902493155.1 uncultured Eubacteriales bacterium | reverse complement strand
CGTTCGCCACCTTTTTCAGCACGGCGTTCGCCCCGGCGCAGACCACCGGATTGCCGCCGAAGGTGGTGCCGTGGGTGCTGGCACCCAGAACGTCCTTGAGCTTGTCATTGACCAGCACCGCCCCGATAGGCAGGCCGCCGCCTAACCCCTTTGCGAGAGTGGTAATATCCGCCTGGACGCCGAAATGCTCGCCGCAGAGGAGTTTACCCGTCCGGCCGATACCGGTCTGGACTTCGTCGCCGATAACGAGAATGTCGTGCTCGTTGCAGTAACTGACAACCTTTTGGACGTAGTCTTTGTCCAGGGCGTTGACGCCGCCTTCGCCCTGAATGAACTCCATCATGACGGCGCAGGTGGTTTTGCTGACGGCTTTCAGAAAATCGTCAAAATCGTTGGCAATGGAGTAAGAAAATCCTTCAGTAAAGGGATAGAAATAGTTGTGGAAAACCTCCTGCCCGGTGGCGGCCAAGGTGGTCACCGTCCGGCCGTGGAAGGAATTTAAAAGCGTGATGATGCCATTTCTCCCTGGCCCGTATTTATCGAAGCTGTATTTCCGGGCGACTTTAATGGCTCCCTCGTTGGCTTCCGCGCCGGAGTTTCCGAAGAAAACGCGGCTGTAGCCGGTTTTTTCGCAGAGGGTTTTGGCAAGTTCACCGTCGGGGAGGGTGTAATAGAGATTCGAAATATGGGCGAGATTCCCCGCCTGTTCGGTGACGGCTTTCACCCAGCTTTCGTCGGCAAACCCAAGGGAATTAACCCCAATGCCGCTGGTAAAATCCACGTATTCTTTGCCGTTTATATCGGTACAAATTGCGCCTTTTCCCTTGACGATACAGGCGTCAAAACGGCCGTAGGTGTTCATGATGTACTGTTTATCTTGCTCTTTGACATGCTGAAAGTCCATTTTGGGTCAGTCCTTCCTTTATTTGAACAGGGTGCCGATACCTTCGTTGGAGAGAATCTCGATGAGGATGGAGTGGGGGATGCGCCCGTCGATGATACAGGTTTTCTGCACACCTCGGCGCACCGCCTCGACACAGCACTCGATTTTCGGAATCATGCCGCCGGAGATGATGCCCTGTTTGACGAGGAATGGCACCTCACTGACGTTGACCTCTGGAATAAGGCTTGTTTCGTCGTCTTTGTCCCGCAGAAGCCCTCGGATATCGGTCATGAGGATGAGGTTTTCCGCCCCAAGCGCCGAAGCGATACGGGAAGCGGCAGTGTCGGCGTTGATGTTGTAGACCTGGCCTTCGCTGTCGGTGGCGACGGTGGCTACAACGGGGATATAACCGTTATTGAGGGCATCCATGATGGGCTTTACGTCCACATCGGTGATTTCGCCCACATAACCCAGATCGTCGTCGCCTTTCATCTTCCGTACCTTGAGCATCTTGCCGTCGGAGCCGCAAAGGCCTAATGCAGTGCCGTTGTGCTGTTCCAGGAGGGCGACCAGCTCTTTGTTCACCTTGCCGGCCAGCACCATTCGGACGATTTCAGCGGTTTCCTTATCGGTGTACCGCAGGCCGTTTACAAATTTGCTCTCGATGCCGACTTTTTGCAGCATCTGGTTGATTTCCGGGCCGCCGCCGTGGATGAGCACCGCCTTGATGCCAACTAGGCTCAAAAGGACGATATCGCTCATGACGGCGTTTTTGAGCTCATCGCTTGTCATGGCGTTGCCGCCGTACTTGATGACGACGATCTTGTCGTGGTACTTCTGGATATAGGGGAGCGCGTCGTTTAAAACCTGCGCCTTAATGCTGTTAGAAATGTCGAGCATAGGAGTATCATGCCTTTCTCCAAAATGGATTCGTGAGATCAGGTGCGATAGTCGCCGTTGATTTTAACGTAATCGTAGGTCAGGTCGCAGCCCCAGGCGACGGCAGTTTCTTCGCCGCTATTCAGGTTTACCATGACCTTGATTTCGTCGGCGGAGAGGACCTCTTTGGCGATTTCTTCCGAAAAGTCGATGCCGGACCCGCCCTCGCAGACGGCCAGCATGCCGCATTTGGAGGCAAAGGAAACGTCAACCTTGTGAACGTCCACCTCGCAGTCAGCATAGCCGATGGCGCAGAGGACTCTTCCCCAGTTGGCGTCGGCCCCAAACATGGCAGCTTTAAAAAGAGAGGAAGTAATGACCGATTTGGCTACAGTTTTCGCCTGATGTTTATCTTTCGCGCCGCTGACGATGCATTCGAGAAGCTTTGTCGCGCCCTCGCCGTCCTTGGCAATCATCCGGGACAGGTTCATCAGCACTACATAGAGGCCATTTACAAACATCTCAAAATTTTCGTCCTGGGTGACGATGGTGGGGTTTTTGGCCTCGCCGGATGCCATCAGGGAAACCATGTCGTTGGTGGAGGTGTCCCCGTCGATGCTCACCATATTGAAGGTCTCGTCGACCACTTGTTTCAGGGCAATTTGCAGGAGCTCCGGCGCGATGGACACATCGGACGTCAAAAAGCAAAGCATGGTGGCCATGTTGGGATGAATCATGCCGGAGCCTTTGGCGCAGCCGCCGATGCGGCATTTGACTCCGCCTAAGAGAAATTCTACCGCCACTTCCTTTTTGACGGTGTCGGTAGTCATGATAGCTTCGGCGAAGTCTCCGTTTCCGTCGATGGTGAGGGCTTTTGCCAAATCGGGCATGGCATCCTCAATGGGTTCGATGGGCAGAGGCTGCCCGATGACGCCGGTGGAGGCGACAATGATGTCGTCGGAGTCCATTTCCAGCTCGTTGGCGGCAATGGCGCACATGAGCTCCGCCTTCTCAATCCCGTCGGCATTGCAGGTGTTGGCGATGCCGCTGTTGACGATAACCGCTTGGGCCTTGCCGTTTTTCAGGTGGTTCTTGGTTACGTCCAATGGCGCGCCTTTGACCTTGTTTTGAGTGTAAACGGCAGCGGAAACTGCCGGTCTGTTGGCTGTGATCAGCCCCAGATCTTTTTTTGTTTTGTTTGCGCGGATGCCACAGTGCAGTCCCGCCGCCTGAAAGCCTTTAGAGGCGGTAACACCGCCCTCTACAAAGGCGAATCCTTCAAATTTTACGAGCATTTATCTTCATTCCTTTCTTGGGAAAGCGTGATATAAGCGTGAAAAGCACAAAGCGGACCAAAAGAAACCCATATGTATTTCCTAAAAAATCGGCGCAATGAGCTTGAGTCCCGCGTTTTCTTCTAGTCCCAACATCAGATTCATGTTCTGGATGGCTTGGCCAGCGGCCCCTTTGACCATATTGTCGATAGCGGAGACCAAAATCGCCCGGTCGGTGCGCTTGTCGTAGTGGACGGAAATCTGGCAATTGTTGGTGCATCGGACGTTTTTCAGATTGACGATGTCGCCTAAAGGGAGCACCGTGACAAATTCTTCGCCCTGATAGAAGTCCGCGTACATTTTATGGAGGGCTTCCGCGCTGGACGGTTCCTTCATGTCCACGTAAATAGTGGAAACAATGCCCCGGTTCACCGGGAGCAGGTGGGGAACGAAGGTGAGCGTCACTTTTTCTCCCGCCAGGGCGGACAGGTTCTGTTCGATTTCCGGCGTGTGCCGGTGGGAAGCGATTTTATAAGGGGAAAACGCCTCGTTGCATTCAGGGTAATGGGTTGTGAGGGAAAGTCCTCTGCCCGCACCCGTCACGCCGGATTTGGCGTCGATAATCACATGCTTTAAGTCGGCGAGGCCCGATTTTACGAGGGGGGCGAGCCCCAGACTAGCGCAGGTGACATAGCAGCCAGGATTGGCGATGATTTTTGCCCCTTTTGCCTTCTGACGGTCCAGCTCCGGAATACAGTAGACCGCTAGGTCGTGGAGCTCTTTTTCGTTATAGGAAAGGCCGTACCACTCGTTGTAGTCAGCCTCATCGTAAAGCCGGAAATCAGCTCCCAAATCGATGAAATACCGGCCTTTTTCCACGCATTTTTTGGCGATTGGCTCGCAGAGGCCGTGAGGCAGGGAAGCAAAAACCACGTCGCTTTTCTCGATGACGGCGTCAGCGTCTTCCAAGATGAGGTTGGTGACACCGATGAAATTCGGATAAATTTCCGCCAGGGTTTTCCCTTCGTAGGAGACCGAACTGACGGCGACTAAAGTTACGTTGGGGTGGGACATCAAAAGCCGCGCCAGTTCCGCTCCCGCGTAACCGGTTGCGCCGATGATACCCGCTTTTATGGTACTCATGGGTTTTTATAACATCCTTTCGGAATCAAATTCAAAGGAAAAGGCTTACAGCGCCGCTTTGACAGCGGCAATCTGTTCCTTGACCCGCTCTTTGGCAGGACCGCCGATGCAGTTGCGTGTAAAAGCACAGGTCGTGAGATTGATGGCATCGTAGACGTCGTCTTCAAAGGCATCGCTGAGTTTCTGGTACTCCGCAAGCGGCAGAGTTTCCATGGTGCAGTTTTGGTCGATGCATTTGGCCACCAGCGTACCGGTGATTTTATAGGCGTCCCGGAAAGGAACTCCTTTTTTGGTCAAATAATCGGCGCAGTCGGTGGCGTTGATAAAGCCCTTCGCCGCGGCGGCCCGCATGTTGTCGGGAAGCACTTTGGCAGTGGCCAGCATGGGATCAAAGGTCACAAGGCAGAGTTTAACCGTGTCGATGGCGTCGAAAATCGCCTCTTTGTCCTCCTGCATATCCTTGTTGTAGGCAAGGGGCAGGGATTTCATCATGGACAGGAGCGTCACAAGGTCGCCGTAGACTCTGCCTGTCTTGCCGCGGACCAGTTCCGCCACGTCGGGGTTTTTCTTCTGGGGCATAATGCTGGAGCCGGTGGCGAAAGCGTCGTCCAGTTCCATAAATTTAAACTCCCAGGAGCACCAGAGGATGATTTCCTCCGATAAACGGGACATGTGCATCATGATGGTGGAGATGGCGGAGCAGAGTTCAATGCAAAAATCCCTATCGGAAACTCCGTCTAAGGAGTTGAGCATCGGGCCGTCGAATCCTAAAAGGGAGGCGGTCATTTCTCGATCGATGGGGTAGGTGGTTCCGGCCAGAGCGCCGCTGCCCAAGGGGCAGTAGTTCATCCGCTTGTTGGTGTCGGAGAGCCGGCCTAAATCCCGGAGGAACATGTTGGCATAGGCCATAAGATGGTGTGCGAAAGTAATGGGTTGGGCTCGCTGTAAATGGGTGTAGCCGGGCATAATGGTTTCGAGGTTTTCTTCCGCCATCTTGCAGATAGTCTCGATAAGCTTTGTGAGCAGTTTTTTGATTTCCGCAATTTCGTCCCGCAGGTAGAGCCGGATGTCCAGTGCTACCTGGTCGTTTCTCGAGCGGGCGGTGTGGAGACGCTTGCCTGCGTCACCGATACGAGAAGTAAGCTCCGCTTCGATGAACATATGGATGTCTTCTGCCTCCATATCGAACTGTAAAACGCCGGATTGAAGGTCAGCGAGG
>CABUOE010000161.1 GCA_902493155.1 uncultured Eubacteriales bacterium | reverse complement strand
AAATTTGAACCCGGTTGGAAAAACAGAGGGCCACCGAGAGTTTTACTTTGTAGTCGTCACGGTCGTCACGGTCCCGTCCCACCCGTTCGGCTTCCCAATATTCGACGCTTGTGAGGCCCTGTTCCCCCACCAGTTCTTTCAGATAGTCGGTAATGCCGTTTTCGTAGCAGAAATCGAACTTCTGCACCCCATCCGGCGTGTGGTCGACAAATTCAAAGAGGACGCCGGGGTTTACAACCGCCTGCTTTTTGATGGTGTCGAGGAAATATTCCTGGGGAATTTTGATGTCGGTAAAAACGTCCAGGTCCGGCTTCCATTTGATCCTGGTACCGGTCCGCCCGCCATTTCTGGGTGGTGCCGGTTTTTTTCTGGGTGGTGGGGGCCTTTTTCATCTCGCCCACGATGTTTCCCTTTTCAAAGTGGAGGTCGTACTGGAACCCGTCCCGGACGACCGTCACGTCGAAATACTCGGAAGAATACTGGGTGGCGCAGGAGCCTAGGCCGTTCAGCCCCAACGAATACTCGTAGTTGTTCCCCTGCTCTTTGTACTTGCCGCCGGCGTAGAGCTCACAGAACACCAGCTCCCAGTTATAACACTGCTCGTTGTTGTTCCAGTCCACCGGGATGCCGCGGCCGAAATCCTGCACCTGGATGGAATCGTCGGCAAAATGGGTGACGACGATTTTGCTGCCGTAGCCCTCTCTCGCCTCGTCGATGGAGTTTGAAAGAATCTCGAAGAAGGAGTGCTCACAGCCCTCCAGGCCGTCCGACCCAAAGATGACCGACGGGCGTTTGCGCACCCGGTCGGCGCCTTTTAAAGACGATATGCTTTCGTTTCCGTACTCTTCCCTTTTCTTAGCCATGAAGTCCTCCGTAACTATTTATTTCTGGCTGCCCTGTTGATTTCCGCTTTTTTGGCAGACGTAACTAGTATTATTTTAGTATATTTTGGGGCGAGTGTCAAATGCTTCCTGGGTTTACGGTTATGATGTGCAAGGATTTTTCGATTATGAGTAAAATAAAAAGTGGGCCTATGTTGGGTTCACTTTTTCATTTTATATCTCTTTTACCTTAAAATAAATGCAAGGAGGTGAAAGTATGGTAAAGCATTTTTCTATTCATGTGGACGATGCAATGTTTGAAAAGTTTAAATCCCTTTGCGAATATTACGGCCGCTCGGTCAACGCTCAGGTGAAGATCATGATCGCCCGGCGGATCGAATTTTTCGAGAAAAAGCACGGGGAGCTGGAACCACTGGAAGAAAAAAGTTCGGATTCCGCGCGACCTTAGCCGGAAACAAATTTTCTCCTTGAAATCCAGAACGATGTCTGGTATACTGGAAATCACGGAGGGATGGCCATGGACGAACAGAAGGTATACGACTTGCTTCATCAGATGATGGAGCGTTTTGATAAGCGGTTTGACCGTGTAGATGCGCGTTTGGATTCTCTGGAGAACCGAATGGACTCTCTGGAAACCAAGGTCGATGCTTTGGACGCGAGAGTCGGCACTTTGGAAGAGGGACAGCGTATTCTCACCGCAAAGGTCGAGGCATTAGACGCGAGAGTCGGCGCTTTGGAAGAGGGACAGCGTGCCCTTACCGCAAAGGTCGAGGCATTAGACGCGAGAGTTGGCGCTTTGGAAGAAGGACAGAAGGTTCTTTTCGGAAAATTTGACGCTTTGGACGAAAAAGTCACCGGTATCGACGAGCGCCTCGCCCAGTTGGACGAAAAAGTCACTGGTATTGACGAGCGCCTCGCTCGGGTGGAAGTCGTGCTGGAAAACGACGTGGTCAAGGGCATTCAGCTTCTGTCGGAAGGCCATCACTTCAACGTCGACAAGCTGGGACGGCTGGAGGACATCGAGGATAAAATCGACGACATCGACAACACCGTCGGCGTCCTGAAATACATAAGCGTAAAGCCGTAAATCCAAAACCGTGTGCTCAAAAGCATGCGGTTTTTTGTTTTAAACTTGCCTTTTTCCCACTTTTTGGTTATACTGATTCTAGTACCGAAATACAAGGAGGATATTAAGATGAAATCGTTAAAAATCATAGATGAGTTCCGGGTGGAAGCAAAAGAAGCCCTTTTCACCAAACAGCAGGCCGTGTCCATTACCTTGCGGCTATTGCAGGCGGAACTGGCCGCAGCCGAGGACGCTCACGACAAGGAAACCCTTTCCAAGGCCCTGCAGAGCATTACCTTCAGCTATCTGGACGCCACTGCCACCCGCATTGATGAAATGCTGGACGAAGTGGGGGTTGCCCGCTTTACCTCGGAGCAGATCATCAACGCCATTCAAAACGTCATCTTCGACGTGGAATAATCTTTTACAGAAACAAAAGCGGCATGGGAATTCCCGTGCCGCTTTTTGCGTGAGAAATTTTCTTGGGCAGCTGCGTTTTCCTCGCCCAAGAAAAGGAGAAAGCGCCCCTTGGGACAGCCCTTTTTCCAGCTTTTCTGCATCTTTGCCCCATCCTGTCCATATAAATGGTACATGGTATGGATTTGGCCGCGTCCCCTGCTGCTGGGGCGGGCGGCGGAAAGGCAGATGTCGATGAAAGCAAAACTTTTCCTCAAAAACACTGTGATTCTGACGGTGGGTTCCATCATCCTGCGGCTCATTGGAGTGGCCTTTGGGGCGTACCTCTCCCGGCAGATTGGCGCCGAGGGCATGGGACTTTACCAGCTGGTCTTTTCGGTTTACAATTTCGCCTCCACTCTGGCGACGTCGGGAATCTATCTGTCGGTGACAAGGCTCGTAGCCGAGGGAATCGGCCGGGGCTCCTACGCCGATGCCAACGACGCCATGCGCAAATGTATGATCTACGGCGTCATCGTCAGCACGGTGGCGGCGTCGGCCCTTTATGGGTTTTCGGTCCCCATCGGGACAAAGCTCTTAGACGACCCGCGAACCGTCTTGTCCCTGCGGATTCTCGCCTGCGCCCTGCCCTTCATGGCGTTTTCTTCGAGCCTGCGGGGCTACTTTTTCGCCATCCGCAACGTTGTAAAATCCACCTCCAGCCAGATTCTTGAGCAACTCGTCCGGATGGCGGTGGTGTCCGCCGGACTCACCATTCTGCTCCCCAAGGGGATGACCTGGGCCTGCGCCGCCATCGCTTTGGGCTCGGTGGGCGGCGAGGCGCTGGCCTTCTTATACACCCTCGTTCTCTACCTCCGAGATCGGCGGAAGCGAAATTTCACCCCCAAACGGCAAAAGGAAACCACCCGCAAAGTGCTTTCCATCACCATTCCGGTGGCGCTGAGTTCCTACCTTCGGTCGGCGCTGGTGACCATCGAGAACATCCTCATCCCCAGGGGCTTCAAAAAATACGGAGCAACCGGCCAGAGCGCCCTGGCCCAGTACGGCATGATGGAAGCCATGGTCATGCCCATCCTCACCTTTCCGTCGGCTTTTCTCACATCCTTTTCGAGCCTTCTCGTCCCGGAGTTGGCGGAAGCGGCGGCGGTGGGCAACCGGCGGCAGATCAATCGCCTTGCCTCCCGGGTGATGCAGCTCACCCTTTTCTTTTCCCTGCCCATCACGGCGGCGTTCATCGCCTTTGGGGAGGATTTGGGCCTCGCCGTCTACCAGAGCGCCGAAGCGGGGGCCATGCTGCGGGTTTTGGCGCCGCTGGTGCCCATGCTCTATCTCGACACAGTGGCGGACGCTATGCTCAAAGGCTTAGACGAACAGGTCAGCTCCCTTCGGTACAGCATCATCGATTCGGCCATCAGCGTGGTGCTCATCTACCTGCTGATCCCCATTTACGGGGTCAACGGCTACATCGCCGTCATGTTTATCAGCACCTTTGTCAACGCCGCTTTGAGCATCAACTGCCTCGTCCGGGTGACAGAGATTCCCTTCTCCCTGGGCGACTGGGTCATTAAACCCATCATCGCCGTGACGGCTTCCTCCATCGGAGTGCTCTATCTGGTGCGGGGCCTCACCTTTTCCTCCCACGCCATAGCGGTGGTCGTCAAGGCGGGGCTGATGCTGCTGTGCTACTTCGGGCTGCTGCTCCTGACCCGGGCAGTTACGTTTCGGGAAATCCGGGACTTCCGGCGGATTCTTCACCCAAAGGATCAAAAACCCCGAACTGTTCCTGCGCCCCAGCGGCAAGCAAGCCACAGCCTGTAAGATAGAAAACCCGTTTACAGAGGCATTTTCCTTCTGTAAACGGGTTTCCCTTTACAACTATTTTTCTTACAGTTTCAGCTCCATAGTCAGGTTTTTCGCCGTCATGCCCAGCTCCTCGTAAAACCGGACGGCGTTTTCGTTAAAGGACCAGACCATCAGTTCCAAGGTTGCAGCACCGTCGTCTTTAGCCATTTTGCAGGCCGCTTCGAAGAGCTGTTTGCCGATGCCCTGCCGCCGATAATCCGAGTGGACGCAGAGGTCGTCCATAAACGCCATCTTCCGGGGTACCAACAGAGGGTTTGAATAGGACGGCCGGATTTGGAACACGCAGAACCCGGCAGCTTTCTCCCCGTCCAGCGCCAGCAAAACAGTAGAGTCGGAAAGCATGGTCAGGTAGTATTCCTCGGTCAGCGGGTCCACGTCCCGGTAGATGTCGGGGCGGCTCTCCAAATGGAGCTGGTGCACCTGGCGCATCAGCTCGTGGATGGCGGGGAAATCGGCTTCTGCCGCTTCTCGGATTCGAATGTTCATGGCTTGCTCCTTTATAAATGGCTATTTCGCCGGTACTGCTACAGTTTAACGGGGACGATGGATTTGAGCCGCACCTCGTCCGGTTTGACAAAGCAGTCGGCGGCAATAATCCCAACACCCTCTTTGGCCGCCTCCCGCAGGGCTTCTCCAAAAGCGGGATGGGTCTCGTCGTTGGGGGAGAAAAAGCGGACGTTTTCCATCTGAATCACGAAGAGGATGAACGCACCGTACCCTTCGCCGAGGGCTGTACAAAGCTCCCAGACGTGCTTGACGCCCCGCTCGGTGGGCGCGTCGGGGAAATAAACCGCGCCGTCTCGTTCCAGCGTCACCCCTTTCACCTCGACGAAGGCCCGCTTACCGGCTTTTTCGAGACAAATGTCGAATCGGGAGTCGCCGTACTTTACTTCCCGGCGCACCGCATCGGGCTGTTCCCAGCCGGGAAGAGCCAAAGTTCCGTCTAAAATCGCCTCGGCGGCGATTTCGTTGGGGGCCTGGGAGTCCATGTTGATGAGCCGCTCCCCTTTTTGCACCGCGATGAGGGACCAGCTCGTTTTCCGGGCGGGATTATCGTGGTGCTGAAGCCAAACCGTCGCGCCGGGAAGCAGCAGCTCCCTGCATCGGCCGGTGTTTTTCACGTGGGCCACAACTTCTTCCCCGCCGATGCGGCATCGTGCCGTGTTTTTCACGTGGGCCACAACTTCTTCCCCGCCGATGCGGCATCGTGCCGTGT
>CABUOE010000160.1 GCA_902493155.1 uncultured Eubacteriales bacterium | reverse complement strand
CGATGTTTCGTTTGCTTCTACTTGTCAGTATAACAGGTTTCTTTAAAAATGCAACAATTGACGGTTGTCTTTCGGGTGATTCAGTTGTATAATAAACACAATTATAGATGTTTTCGAAAAGACATCTAGCCGCATAGAAGATGCGATTTGCGTTTCTTTTATCATCCTCCAGTTTTGCTGACGCAAAACTACGGCGGATAAATCCGCCTCCAAATTTCTAGCGAAATTTATGGATGCGGGATAATAAACACAATTAGGGATGTTTTCGAAAAAACATCTGGCTGTTCAGGCCGCGTCGCTGTGTTGTTATCATCGCTAGGTTTGCAGGCGTGGTATGATTACAAGGTGCGCTTACAAGACATAATCGAAAGGATGGTTTATCATGGAGAAGTCAAAAGTTTATTTTACCGATATGCGGGCCAAACCCGGCGAAAACCTTTTGCAGAAACTTCAAAAGCTCATCAAAAAGGCGGGGATCGGCGACATCGATTTTAAAAACAAATACGCCGCCATCAAAATCCACTTCGGTGAGCCGGGAAACCTTTCCTTTTTGCGTCCGAACTTTGCCAAAGCGGTGGCAGACACAGTGAAGGAACTGGGCGGCAAGCCGTTTCTGACCGATTGTAATACTTTGTACGTGGGGCGGCGGAAAAACGCCCTCGACCACATGGACGCCGCCTACGAAAACGGGTTCAGCCCCTTTTCTACCGGCTGTCACGTCATTATTGCCGACGGGCTCAAGGGTACCGACGAGGTACTCATTCCGCTGGAGGACGGCGAGTATGTGAAGGAGGCGAAAATCGGCCGGGCGGTTATGGACGCCGATGTTTTCATTTCTTTAAACCACTTTAAGGGGCATGAGGCCACAGGTTTTGGCGGCGCTTTGAAAAATATCGGTATGGGGTGCGGCTCGAGGGCCGGCAAGATGGAAATGCACTCTTCCGGCAAACCTTTTGTGGAGAGGGAACTCTGCGTCAGCTGCGGTTCCTGCATCAAAAACTGCGCCCATGGGGCGATTTCCTTCCCGGAAAAGAAAGCCTCCATCGACCATGGAAAATGCGTGGGATGCGGCAGGTGCATCGGCGTCTGTCCGGTGGACGCCATCACCCCGGCCAACGATGAGGCAAACGACATCCTAAACTACAAAATCGCCGAATACACAGCGGCGGTTCTGCGGGGACGGCCTCATTTCCACATCAGCATCATTATGGACGTGTCGCCTTTCTGCGACTGCCACGCGGAAAACGACGTGCCCATCATTCCCGACGTGGGAATGCTCGCTTCCTTCGACCCGGTGGCGCTGGATCTTTGCTGCGCCGACCTCTGCAACGCCCAGCAGCCTATGAAAGGCAGCATCCTGGACGAGCGGGAGCAGGTTCCTCACGATCATTTTGCCACCATTCATCCCACCACCCACTGGGAGGCGGCTATCGACCACGGCGTCAAAATGGGGCTGGGGAGCCGGGAGTATGAGCTGATTACCGTGGAATAAAAATAAAAGAAAAACCGCCCCGGCTATCAAACTGCCGGGGCGGTTTACTAATAAAACGTTATTTCTTCTGGAAGGACATGCAGTCGGTGCACTGATCGACGGTGGGATTGGCTTCGTGGGTGCCGACGCGGATGCGCTCGAGAGCACAGTAGTTTTCAGACTGGCAGTGGTTTGCACACTGGGTAACGGAACATTCAATACAATGGTTGGCTTTGCAGTTATTCATAATAAGAGACCTCCTTGTAATGGTTGATATATCCATCTTCTGCGTGTTTGATGTTTCGCAGACGATATTATATTTCCCATGAAGTTTTCATTTTATGCGGCGGTAAAGTGAATAGTTTTTCTCTCAGAGCACATAATATGGATACACTTTTTGAAAAAACAGGAGGAATTCATATGGCAGCTTCTTTGCAGGGAACCAAAACGATGGAAAACCTCATGCGGGCTTTCGCCGGTGAGAGCCAGGCCAGAAACCGCTACACCTTTGCGGCGGCCTGCGCCAAAAAGAAACAGCTCTACGTCATCGAGCAGGTGTTCCAGTTCACCGCCAATCAGGAGAAGGAACACGCCGAGGTGTTTTACAACTTTTTGAAGGAGGTGGCCGGCTCCAACATCAATGTGGACGGCAACTACCCCACCGATTTGTATGACGATCCCATTCAGCTTCTCAAGGCCGCCCAGCACAACGAGTACCAGGAGTTTGAGCACGATTACCAGCACTTTGCCGATGTGGCGAAAGAGGAGGGCTTTAACCAGATCTCCAATACCTTCCGCATGATCGCTGCCGTCGAAAAAACCCACGGCGACCGCTTTGGCCGGTACGCCAGCGCCCTCGAAAACGGAAGCCTGTTCAAGGGCGGCGAGGGCATCCGCTGGATGTGTCTCAACTGCGGCTATATCCACGAGGGACCTATCGCACCCCAGCAGTGCCCTGTTTGCAGCCATGACCAGGGGTACTTCATCCGCCTGAGCGAAGCGCCTTTCCAGGAAAACAACGAAATCTAATGAAAAAACCGCCGCCGGAATACCGGCGGCGGTTTGCCTTTTGGGGCCCGGGATGATATGATAGGGGAGGAAAATCAAGAGAGTTTGCGGCGATGGGGCGATTTAACTGCCTAAACCATAGACGTCGCTTCCGGGAAGGGATGACAAAGATGAAACTGCTGCTTATGGCCTTCGAGCCGGTGGGAAGCTTGCGGCTTGACCCGTCGTGGCGGGTGGCGAAGCAGCTTTCCGAAAAACTTTTAAGGGACGGCGTTCAGACGGAGGCGGTACTGATCCCGGGGAGCTTCGCCCGATGCGGAGAGGAGGCGCGGCGGCAGATTGGGCGGATAAGCCCACAGGTAGTGATGGCGCTGGCACAGCGGGGAAGCTGTGAGGGAATCGCTTTCGAGCGGCGGGCGCGGAACCTGATCGATGCGGAGATTCCAGACCGGGAGGGAATGCAGCCTAGAAAAACGCTTATCGTCCAAGGTGGGCGAGCGATCTACGAGACAGCTCTGCCCATTGAACAGATGGCGGAGGCGGTTCGTCAAAAGGAAATTCCCGCCGGGATTTCCGACGACGCAGGAACGTTTGTCTGCAATACTCTTTACTACCACCTGCTCCGAGCGGCGGAAGCAGGAAATTTTGGGATGCTCTTTGTCCATCTGCCTTACCTGCCGGGGCAGAACCTTCGTCATCCACAGGCAGGGTTGGCGTTTGAGGACATGGTGCAGGGGTTGGAGGCGGCTATCGGCGTTTTGACACAACCGGCTTCAGCCTCCCGGAAAGCAGAAAAGGCGCCCTAAGCGAAAACACACGGTTTTTCCGCGTTTTTTCACTCAAGGCGCCTTTGTTCCGGTTTAAGCGTGCTGGAGCTCCCGTTCGGCTTCGTATTTGTGCTTGGTGGCAAGACCCCCGCGGATATGGCGTTCCTGTTTGTTCACATCCAGGACTTTCCGAACCTGCTTATAGAGCTGGGGGTTTACCTTTTTCAGGCGCTCGGTCAAATCTTTATGTACCGTTGATTTGGAAATCCCGAATATTTTGGCGGTCGCCCGCACCGTCGAATTGTGTTCGATAATATATTCGGCTAGTTGTACGCTTCTGTCCCACGCATTGCCATTCAAAGTCAGCACCTTCTTATTTGTGATTACTTTGGTAATGTATATGCGGGGGAGTGGACAGATATGTAACGAATTTATGACGGAATTTTGCCTCATACAAAAAGGGATGCTCTTAAAAAGAACATCCCTTTAAAAAGTTCTGTTTACTTCACCCAAACGCCTGAACCATTGACCCAGCAGCCGTCCGGGGTGTAGCGGTTTTTGTACATGGCGCCGTCGGAACCGACGTAGTACCATTTGTTGTACCAGTTGATCCATTTGGATTTGGCCATAGTGCCGTCGGCCTGCATGAAATACCATTTATTGCCGCTTTGGAGCCAGCATTTGACAGCACCCGCGCCGTAGGAATTGAGATAATACCAGTTGCCGTTTGCGTAATGCCATTTGTCGTGGAGGCGGACGCCGTTTTGGTCAAAATAGTAGGCCTTGCCGTCGATGTAGTTAAGACCGGTCATCCGGACGCCGTTTTCGTCCACGCGATACCAATTGTCATAGAACTGAATCCACTGGTCGTAGAGCACTTTGCCCTCGTAGTTGACAAAGTACCACTTGCCATCCCGTTTGAGCCAGGTTTTGACGGCACCCGCGCCGTAGGAGTTTAAGTAGTACCAGTCTCCGTCGGCGTATTTCCAAGTGTCGTGAAGGCGGGCGCCGGTGTAGTCGTCAAAGTAGTAGGCTTTGTCGTCGATGTAGCGCAGGCCGTAAAGCTTCTCGCCTTGGAAGTAATAGTAATAGTTGTCGCCCCGCTTTTTCCAGCCGTCCCCGGGGCGGGCGTTGTCGGAAATAATGCTGGAGTCATAGCTGTAGCCATCCTCCCAGTAACTCCAGGCTGAAGCGGCGGTGGTGAACAGCAAACAGGCGGTCAAGGCGACGCAGAGCAATGATGTCAGGTGTTTTACAAATTTTTTCATAGAAAATTCCTCCTATCAGCAAAAATAAGATTATTTTTAAGGGCAAAGTGTTCCGCGGGTTACTCGCCCTTCTAATGGTAATACTTTTTTACTCTGGAAAAGGTTTCCTCGTACTATAAAAATTTTTTGTCTACAAAGATTTTCGCTTTCAAGGCAGTAAAAAGGTCCATATAGTGCGAAAAAACGTACTATATGGACCTGAATTTTTAGTGCCCGACCGTCAAAAACCATTTGGCTATCATATTTTTTTCGTTGAGCAGCCTTTGAAAAGCGGACGTTCGTAAACCGCAGTGTAAACAAGACGGCCGCCCAGTCGCTCCGATTTCATGAGGAAGATTTTGTCCACGGTCATGGAGGCAGAAGAAACGGGGAGAGAAATTTTTTCCTTGGGGACGATCTGCCGTCCCAGGGTAATATGGGGTTTGAAGGGGCGGGACTCGATGGAGAAGCCCGCCCGCCGAAGGGAAGTTTGCAGCTGGAACGCCAGCTGCTGAAGGGCGGGATTTTCTTCAACCCCTGCCCACCATAGGTTTCCGAACCGGCCTGAACCGCCTACCGTCAGGATGAAGGGAGAGACTGTCAGTTCATCCATGGCGCGGCGGACGGCGGAGACTTTACCGGTTTCTCCGATAAAGGCCAGGGTCAGGTGGAGGTTTTGAGGGTTTGTAAAGTTGCCGGAAAGGCTCTGAGACTGGAGGGAGACGATGCTCTCCAGGAGGAGGGAGTGAATTTCTTCCGAAAAACGGACGGCGATAAACAGGCGCATGATGGGTTCCTTTCTGGGAGCCGAGGCTCCCGCAGCGGTATTTTCTGGGACTATCATACCAGATACGGGGCGGAAAGACAAATTTGAGGTGGGGAGAAATTTGTGGTATAATAAACGCAACTGCAACGGTTTTCACAGAAAACCGTTGGCCGCATAACTGC
>CABUOE010000159.1 GCA_902493155.1 uncultured Eubacteriales bacterium | reverse complement strand
TATTATGCCCTTCTAGGGCTTCTTCATGCCTCCGGCTTTGCCGGAGGTTTTGACTAGAACTTTTTTCAAAAATTCTTTCCTTGTTAATTGATTATCAATCAAAAGTATGGTAAAATGTACAATATATAACTATGAAAAGACCTTTACAGTTAAGGAGAGGACGCGTACATGTATTCGAATTACGAAAGCCCCTTTGGAACCAGATACGCAAGCGAAGAAATGCAGTATCTTTTTTCCGCCGACAAAAAGTTTAAAACCTGGCGTAAGCTCTGGATCGCCCTGGCCAAGGCCGAACACCGTTTGGGCCTGCCGATTACAGAAGAGCAGATTGACGAGCTCGTCGCCCACAAGGACGACATCAACTACGAAGTTGCCGAGGAACGGGAAAAGCTCACCCGTCACGACGTGATGAGCCACGTGTACGCCTACGGCGTCCAGTGCCCCAAGGCCAAGGGAATCATCCACCTGGGAGCCACTTCCTGCTATGTGGGAGACAATACCGACGTGGTCATTCTGCGGGAGGCGTTGCAGATCGTCCGGCGAAAGGTGATAAACGTCATCGCCAATCTCAAAAATTTCGCAGAAGAATACAAATCCCTCCCCTGCCTCGCCTATACCCATCTCCAGCCGGCCCAGCTCACCACCGTGGGCAAGCGGGCGACGCTGTGGATGAACGAACTGCTCTACGACTTGGACGAAATCGACTACCGGATTAAAAACCTGAAGCTTTTGGGCTCCAAGGGCACCACTGGCACCCAGGCCAGCTTTGTCGAGCTGTTTGAAGGCGACCGGGAAAAAATCAAGCTTCTCGACCAGTACATCTGCGAGGATATGGGTTTTGACGGGGTGGTCCCCGTTTCGGGACAGACCTACTCCCGCAAAATCGACGCGGCGGTGTTGGCCACTTTGAGCGGCGTGGCCCAGTCGGCGTCTAAGTTCTCAAACGATTTGCGGATTGTCCAAAACTTCAAGGAAATGGAAGAGCCTTTCGAGAAAAACCAGATCGGTTCCTCCGCCATGCCCTATAAGCGCAATCCCATGCGCTCTGAGCGGATCACTTCCCTCGCCCGCTACGTGATTGTGGACAGTTTAAACCCCGCCTTCACCTCCGCTACCCAGTGGTTTGAGCGGACCTTGGACGACAGCGCCAACAAACGCATTTCCGTCGCCGAGGCCTTCCTGGCTGTCGATTCCATCTTAAACATCATGTTAAACGTCACCTCCGACCTGGTGGTCTACCCCAAAGTGGTCACCCAGCGGGTCATGAAGGAGCTCCCCTTTATGGCAACCGAAAACATCATGATGCAGGCGGTCAAAAAAGGCGGCGACCGGCAGGAACTCCACGAAAAGCTTCGCCAGCACTCTATCGCGGCGGCCAAAGTCGTCAAGGAAGAAGGCGGAGAGAACGACCTCATCGACCGGGTTGTCAACGATAAGAGCTTTAACCTGACAAAAGACGAGATCATGGCCGTCATGCAGCCCATCCACTTCGTCGGCCGGGCGGTTGAACAGGTGGACGAGTTCCTCGATACCTGCGTCAACCCCATTTTGGACGCCAACCGCGACATCTTAGGGGAAAGCGCCCAGCTCAAAGTGTAAAACAAGCGGTAGAGGACGACGCAAAATCAAATGCTGCCGCATTAGATTCATCATCGTCCCGCGAAAAAATCCGCCGCTTTGCTCTCTACTTCAAATAACAAAGGAAGGAAGTGCCCCACATGGGATACACCATTGCAGAAAAAATCATCAAAGCACACCTTGTAGACGGCGAGATGGTCAAAGGTCAGGAAATCGGCCTTAAAATCGACCAGACCCTCACCCAGGACGCCACCGGAACCATGGCTTACCTGGAATTTGAGGCCATGGGCGTCAAACGGGTCAAAACCGAGAAAAGCGTCGCCTATATCGACCACAATACCCTTCAGTCCGGCTTTGAAAACGCCGACGACCACCGTTTTATCGGCTCCGTCGCCAAAAAGCACGGCATTTACTTCTCCCGCCCCGGCAACGGCATCTGCCATCAGGTGCAGTTAGAGCGGTTCGCCGTCCCCGGCAAGACTTTGATCGGCTCCGACAGCCACACTCCCACTGCCGGCGGCATCGGCATGTTCGCCTGCGGCGCGGGCGGCTTGGACGTTGCTGTCGCCATGGGCGGCGGCGCCTACTACATCACCATGCCCCAGATGGTCCGCATCAACCTGACTGGAAAACTGAACCCCTGGGTCAGCGCCAAAGACGTAATCCTTGAAGTGCTGCGCATCCTGTCGGTCAAAGGCGGCGTTGGCAAGGTCATCGAATACGGCGGCGAAGGCGTCAAGACGCTTTCCGTCCCCGAGCGCGCCACCATCACCAACATGGGCGCCGAGCTGGGCGCCACCACCTCCATCTTCCCCTCCGACGAAACCACCCGGGAATTTTTGAAGGCTCAGGGCCGTGAACAGGACTGGAGCGAAGTAAAACCCGACGCCGATGCCGTTTACGACGAAACCTATGACATCGACCTGTCGGCCTTAAAGCCTCTGGCCGCCTGCCCCCACAGCCCCGATAACATCAAGTCCATCGAAGAGCTTTCGGGACAGAAGGTAGACCAGGTCTGCATCGGATCCTGCACCAACTCTTCTTACCTCGATATGATGAAGGTGGCCCACATCCTCAAGGGCAAAAAGGTCCATCCCGACGTGAGTTTGGCCATCGCCCCCGGCTCCAAGCAGGTCCTCAACATGCTGGCTTTAAACGGCGCGCTGGCTGACCTGATCGGCGCGGGCGCCAGAATCCTCGAATCCGCCTGCGGCCCCTGCATCGGCATGGGCCAGTCCCCCAACTCCAAGGGTATCTCTTTGCGCACCTTCAACCGGAACTTTGAAGGCAGAAGCGGCACCAAGGACGCGGGCGTGTACCTCGTGAGCCCTGAAACCGCGGCGGCTTCAGCCTTGACCGGCGTGTTCACCGACCCCACCACTTTGGGAGAGATGCCTACTATCCCCATGCCAGAAGCTTTCCTCATCAACGACAACATGGTGGAGCCTCCTGTGGACGAAAAGGACATGGATTCCGTCGTCATCCTCCGCGGCCCCAACATCAAACCCTTCCCCACCACTACTCCTCTCGATGAAACCATCGCCTGCGACGTGATTTTGAAGGTGGGCGACAACATCACCACCGACCACATCATGCCTGCAGGGGCGAAAATCCTCCCCTACCGCTCGAATATCCCCCACCTGTCCCAGTACTGTTTCGCGGTCTGCGACGAAACCTTCCCCGAGCGGGCCAAGGCTGCCGGCAAAGGCATCATCATCGGCGGCAGCAACTATGGACAGGGATCTTCCCGTGAGCACGCTGCTCTCGTTCCCCTGTATCTGGGCATCAAGGCGGTCATTGTTAAGAGCTTCGCCCGTATCCACAAGCAAAACCTCATCAACGCCGGTATCCTACCCCTGACTTTCGCCAATGAGGCGGATTACGACGCTGTTTCCCAGGGCGACGCGCTGGAGCTCAAGGACGTCCGCAAAGCGATCATGAACGGTGAAGACATCGTTCTCACCGACAAGACCACAGGCAAAGAAATCCCCGTTATCTGCGACCTGAGCGGCCGGGCCAAGGATATTTTGCTGGCCGGCGGGCTCTTAAACTATACCAAGGAACAGAGCGAGAAATAGACAACCGAAAGGATGACCAAAATGTCCGATAAAATTCAGATGAAGACCCCCCTCGTCGAAATGGACGGGGACGAAATGACGAGAATCATGTGGCAGATGATCAAAGACATTCTGCTGCTTCCCTACATCGACCTGAAAACCGAGTATTATGACCTGGGGCTGGTCAAACGCAACGAGACAAACGACCAGATCACCATTGACGCCGCCAACGCCAACAAAAAATACGGCGTTGCTGTCAAATGCGCCACCATCACCCCCAATGCCGCCCGTATGCCGGAGTACAACCTGAAAGAGATGTGGAAATCCCCCAACGGCACCATCCGCGCCATGCTGGACGGCACCGTTTTCCGGGCGCCCATCATCGTCAAGGGAATCACCCCCTTTATCCCCACCTGGACGAAACCCATCACTATCGCCCGTCACGCCTACGGCGACATCTATAAAAACAGCGAAATGCGGGTGGAGGCAGACTGTAAAGCGGAACTCCTTGTCACTGATAAAGACGGCAACGAGAGCCGCCAGCTCATTCACGACTTCAAAACCCCCGGTATCATCCAGGGCGTCCACAACGTGGATGAATCCATTGCCTCCTTCGCCAGAAGCTGCATGAACTTCGCGCTGGACACTAAGCAGGATTTGTGGTTCGCCACCAAGGACACCATCTCCAAAACCTACGACCACCGGTTTAAGGACATCTTCGCCGAGGTATACGAGACGGAGTACAAAGAGAAATTCGAGGCGGCAGGCATCGAATACTTCTACACCCTCATTGACGACGCGGTCGCCCGTGTCATCCGCTCTGAAGGCGGCTACATTTGGGCCTGTAAAAACTACGACGGCGACGTCATGTCCGACATGGTTGCCACCGCCTTCGGCAGCCTGGGCCTCATGACTTCGGTCTTGGTCTCCCCCGACGGCGTCTACGAGTACGAGGCGGCCCACGGCACGGTACAACGCCACTATTATAAGCACCTGAAAGGTGAAAAGACTTCCAGTAACTCAATGGCGACTATTTTCGCCTGGACCGGGGCTCTCCGCAAGAGAGGCGAACTGGACAATCTCCCCGAGCTCTGCGCTTTTGCCGACAAACTGGAGAAAGCCTCTATCCAGACCATCGAGGAAGGCGTCATGACCGGCGACTTGATTCCCCTCTGCTCTCTCGAAAACAAACAAAAGGTGGACACCGAGACTTTCCTTAGAGAAATCGACAGCCGCCTGAAAAAACTGCTCTAAACACAGCGAAACGACCGCCGAGCGATTTTTACAAGCCACTCCGACGGTTTAATTTCATCACCATATCTGATTCTTAGGATAAGGAGTTTCTACCATGGCAAAAGGCAACGTTTCTTTATCCGTCATTCGGCGTCTCCCCCGGTACCACCGTTTTCTCCGGGAGCTCGCGGAAGGCGGCGTCGTGCGGATTTCCTCCGGCGACCTGTCGAAACGGATGGGGCTCACCGCCTCCCAGATCCGGCAGGATCTGAACTGCTTCGGCGGATTTGGCCAGCAGGGCTACGGCTACAATGTAAAAGCCCTTTACGAAGAAATCAGCAAAATCTTGGGCCTTGGAATTTCCCGTAAGACCATTCTCATCGGCGCCGGCAATTTGGGCCGTGCCGTCACCCAGCACATGGACTTTTCCGCCCGCGGATTCGAGCTTATCGGCATGTTCGACGTAAACCCTGAACTGATCGGTGAAAAAATCGGTGGTGTGGAGATTTATGACAGCAGCTACATCGCCGAGTTCTGCGAAAAGCATCACCCCACCATCGCCATCCTTTGCATTCCGAAAGAGGCGGCGAAGGAACTGGCCAAAGTGCTGGTCTCCCATGGCATCAAGGGATTTTGGAACTTCAGCCACTACGACCTGGCCATCGATTACGACGACATTGC
>CABUOE010000158.1 GCA_902493155.1 uncultured Eubacteriales bacterium | reverse complement strand
TCCCAAAGGAATAATTTTCAGAGCTGGCTTTTTGGATTTGGAGCTTCCTCTGGAACGGCGATTATTAGACTTTTCGGAAGAACTCCGTTTATTCTCTTTGTTTTCGGCTTTGGGAGCTGTCTGTTTTTTCTCGTTCTTGGGAGCTGGTTTTTTGCCGCCTTTATTAGGCGCTTTCGGCTTATTTTCAGAGGCCGTTTCTTTTTTGACTGTTTCTTCCGCCACTTTCGGTTTGTTAGAAGTTTTCGCGCTTCTGTTATACCGGCGGGAACCGGAAGAACGGGACTTTTTTGCACCAGCGGCGGGAGCCGCTCCGGAAGAGAGGGTTGCGTCGATGATTTTTGTCTCGTTGTTTTGGTTGTTATTGGTCACATTACTACCTTCCTTTTTCAAAGTTGCAAAACAGAGGAAGGAAATAAGCAGAAAAATCCTCTTACAGCCATTTTATGGCAGGACATCCAAACCCAAAGGAAAATTGCCGCTCATCGGCTCTCCTTCAGGCCTCATTCAAACCCGTTTTGCTATGTAATTTTCGAAGGGCGCCGCAGGGCAGTGGAAACGATACTTAAAACCCGTCCATATCCGAATCCGGTGTGCTGCCAAAGGCTTTCCTCTTCTTTGATCAATCTGATTCCGATCAAAATCCGAACAAATAGTCCCTTATATTGTACTGTTTTTTTAGAGTTCTGTCAAGATGCTGTAAAGCCTACCCTTTCTCAGCTTGTCTCTAGTATGGGTTTTATCCCCGCGCCCTATGCAAAAAATATTTTTTCTTTCCAGCAAAAAGTGCGCCGGTGTTTATCGGCGCACTTTTTACATCTATTCTTCCCCTTTGACGTATCTCTGAAAATATTCTCCTCGTTCCTCAAAGTTTTTGAAAAACCCATAGCTGGCTGCCGCCGGTGACAGAAGGCAGATTTCTCCTTTTTCAGTGACCTTTTTGGCTAACTCCACCGCCTCTTTTAAGGTGCCCGCCAGCAAAATGTTTTTCTCGTTGAAGGTTCCTTTTGAAAACACCGACAAAAGCTTCTGAATCCGCTTATCGGTATCCGGCATCAAAATAATATTCTTCACCTTGGAAATCAGCAAATATTGAGCAAGTTCGGTGTAATCCACCCCCCTGTCCATACCGCCCAGCAAAATCGTCCCCACATGAGGTAAGCTTTTCATTCCTTGGATTGTCGTCTCCCCGATGGTGGAGATGGAATCATCGTAGAAAGTGACGCCGTCATATGTGCCCACATTTTGGAGCCGATGGGGCAGCGGCTCATAAGTCTTGAGAGCCGCCATAAACTGTCCGTCGGAAACCCCATACAGCCGGCAGATGGCATAAGCAACTCCAATGTTATAGAGATTGTGCTTTCCCACCAGCTTGCTGTCCTCGGGATGAACTGCCAACTCACGGCCATCGTAATGGATGACCCCGTCTTTGACGAAAAGAGCCGCCTTTCGGTCTTCCGACGAAGCAGTGATAAGCTTCGCCGCCAACGGAGCCACGTCCTCGGCATGAAGCATGTCGCAGATAAACACATCCTCCGGTTTTTGATAGCGGCAGATGTTCTCTTTGGCGTAAATATAGTTTTCATAGGTGCCATAGTGGTCCAAATGCTCCTCAAAGAGGTTTAAAAGCACTGCCACATGGGGGGAAACGTGGATGTATTCCAACTGATGGCAGGAAAGTTCATAGACAATCAGGGTGTCCTCATCGATTTGGTCGCAGAGGTCAAAGGCGGGAATCCCGATATTCCCCATGAGCAGGCAGTTGGGATGGGCTTCCTTCAGGATGTGGTAGGTGAGCGTGGCCGTAGTGCTCTTCCCCTTGGTTCCAGTGATGCCGATGACCTGTTTTGAAAAAGCCCTTAAAAAAAGCTCCGTCTGAGACGTCACCCTCTTGATGACTTCCGGGCTTTTGTCTTCCAAAACGATTCCCGGGCTTTTGAGAATCAAGTCGTATTTCTGTAAGTCCTCCTGATACTTCTGCCCCATAATGACAATGGCGCGTTCCACCCCGCAGGTGTCGATCTCCCGCCGGTCGGCAATGGTAAGCACCTGATCCGGCAGTTCCTTTCGTATAAACCGGTAGGCTGCCTTCCCCTCTCGGCCAAAGCCCAAAATCAATATTTTTTTGCCCTTTAGCTGCTCGTAAATATCCTTTACCATAACGATTCCTCCTTATTGAGCGCTTTTTTCAAAAGCGGCTCGAACCGGCTGGGTACCAAATTCTCCTGATTGTAATAATCCTCGTAGGGATTTGGCCGATCTTTATACTGTCCATACAGCTCTGTCTGTATATAGTGGTTAAGCAGCAGCGGCAGCTTTTTTCCCTCTTTCTGCAGACGTCGGATGGTTATGGAGAGGGCCACGTTGATTTCCTCCCGGCTCCCCACACATTCAAAGGGTTTCTCCGCCTCTAACCCGATCAGCTGATCGAGGATGGGCAGCATTTTCTCCTCTTCAAAAAGATTCCGTCCAAAGATGCTGCAAAGCTCCTCCACCTTCAAAAACGGCGAAAGAATCACAAAGACGAAAAGGCATTTGGAACAGTTACCGCACCAGATATCCTGTTTGCTGCCGGCATTACAGCTACGGAAGATTGAATGGTATCTTTTAAGGCGGGAAAAATACTGGGCAATCTGAAATTCGCTCCACGGGCGCAAAAGGCTGAAATAATAAACGCCGCTTCCGATATATTTCGCCTCGTAATCATGAAAATCCTTTTCAAACTGAAAGCTCTTGGAATACTGGTGGTTTACGTCTGTTCCAGCCACAGTGCTTTCATTTGCACTGGATTCGTTTGATAAAGCCACGTATTTCCGACCAGTCAGATAAGCCGCCAAAACAGAAGAAAAAGCCACCAAAGCGGAAAACGGGGTGTGCCCGTTTAAAAAGCCCTGCTTGTTAAGCTCCAGCATATTCTGATCCAGCGTCCGGGAAACCGCAACAATCTGGTCTTTCCCATACCCCGCTGTTTCGGCGCTTTTTACCGTCGCTCCCCGGGAATTGATGATATAGCAGCGGTTTTTTTCTCTCTCCCCTTTGAGCAGTTCCAGCGTGACGATGGAATCTTTTCCGCCCCCAATGGGAATGAGACTTCCCTCCAACATCCGGGAACTCTTCCCTACCGGATAAGTTTTCCCCTCAGATATGATGGCCATAAACGATTCCCCATCAATGTTGATGCCATTTTTATAAAAAAATTCACCTAACCCATTATAATACTGCTTTTTCCACCAGTTAATCTGCTCTTGAGAAATTTTTCCCGCTTTGACTGTCACCCGAGGCGAACAAGTGATTTTCCAGTAACTGACCAGTTCCACCATTCCGATGGAAAACAGCAGGTTTTGCACTACCAGATCCTCGGCGGAAATATTCTGCCCTTTCTCTTTTGGAAATACCCATTCCGGATGAAAATCCGAGAGACCCGTAATCGAAAAATCATACCTCACCATTATTTTCTCTTCGTCTTCCTGAAACGAAAAGCCTTCATAGACAAAATCTGGATATGACTGCCGGAGTGTCTCAAATTTATCCATTGCATTCTCTCCCTGTTGGTATTATTGTTTGAGTTCCTGATTCTATGTCAACAGAACCAGGATATCCATAAAACATTTTATTGATTGGGCGTAAGTAAAAAAAGTACTTTTAAAACAAAGGGCAAAATTGCTTGCCTATGAACTTATTATAGCAGAAATTTTCTTTTTTGTTTGCTAATTTATGGGATTTTTTGCGGGAAATTTCGTTTTTTGCAATGATGACAGCAAAAAACGGTTTCATCAACTGATGAAACCGTTTTTGTGGTGACCCGTACGAGAATCGAACTCGTGATACCGCCGTGAAAGGGCGGTGTCTTAACCGCTTGACCAACGGGCCGTATGGTAGCGGCAGTTGGATTTGAACCCACGACCTTTCGGGTATGAACCGAATGCTCTAGCCAACTGAGCTATACCGCCATCTACATTTTGATTCCTTTTCACAAGGAACGGATTTTATTTTATCACAGGACTGAAAGTTTGTCAACCATTTTTTGCAAAAACTTGGAATTCCTGCTCTTTTTACGGCAAAAGAAGCTATTTTCCCCTCTTTTTTATGCAGAACGCAAAGAGAAACAGAGGAGCATTAGCCACCTTGCGGCCAATGGCTCTGCCTCTCCTATTGTTTCGCGTTTTTCGGGCATTATACATTATCCATGTGAGGAAAGTAAACCGGAATGGGGAACCAGCTTTTTTCAATTGCCGAGGACTCCTTGCCTGGCAGATAAGCAGCCATTGGGTCAAACAGGCGGCACATCATCTCGATGTGGGGAAGCGACAAATCGCAGTCTTCCGTCGTTTCACAGACAGCAACCGCACCGTTTTCTACTGTGATTTTATAACGGCCCACATCCTGAACATCGACGACGTAGCTTCCGTCGATAATTCCCTCAGTCTGTCCCTTGAGGGTCAGGAATGCTTCGATGACATTGGGGTAATTCAAAACGTTGATACCGGTGCCATTTAGGATTTGGGAGCACTCGCAGGTGCGGTACATCTCCCGGATGCAGCCCCCTTGATTGGGGTTCATTAACACAACAAGATTGTATTTGACCAGTTCCAGCAGTTTAAGCACCACCGGCACCGTCTGAGAAGCGTCAGAAAGAACCATTTCTTCCACTGTTCCGCTTTCCGGAATAAAGCAACAGTATCCAATCAGCTGGCCCTCCGACAAAATTCCATAAGGAATTGCGTCCCAGCTGGATGCCACTTCTACAAAATCCTCTGCTGTCCGTCCGGCAAATACACCCTGCCGCTGATAGATTTCCAGGCAAGGCTTTACGTATTCCGCTTTTTCCCTCAGCGAAACCAAGGAAATACCTTCTGCCGTGTACTTCTTCAAATGCCGCTTATTGCTCTGATTGTAGTCAAATCGCAGCTGGATGCCGCAGCGGGTAAACCCAAAGTGTTCATATCGTTGCCGCTGCCCGGTGAGCACCATAAAATCCCCGCCGTTTTGTTTTGCTTCCTCGACGGCGTTTTTCATTAATGTCTTCATATATCCCTTTCCGCGGCTGTACGGATGAACGGACACCGTTCCGATCCCATAAACCTTTAAAGGTTTTCCCGCCGCCTGGAGGGAAAGGGGGAAATTTCCCACCATTGCCTTTATTTTCCCTTTTTCTTTGGCCAAATGATGACACTGGGCTTTTTCCGGATGGTTGTCGTATAATTTGGGCAGCAGCGATTTAAAATCCAGCCGGAACACCAGATTCCCAAAATCGATAATATCGTCGTAATCACAAACAGCGCCTTTGCAGATCATTTCATTCATCGTTAGATTCCTTCTTCCGTCGTTTGATGCAGGCAGGCGGAAAATCGAATAAAATCGTCGAGACTCAGTTCTTCCGCCCTGGCCGTTTCCTTGAGATTCGCTTGTTTGAGAGCCTGCGCCACCTGTTCCTTGGAAAGACCTAGAGATGAGGAAACGGTGTTGCAAAGAGTCTTCCTCCTCTGAGAAAATGCCCCTTTGACCACAGTGAAGAGCCGGCGCTCCGCGTCCCCGCTTAAGGGCTTGTCCTCCCTTATATCCAATCGGATAACAGCGGAATCTACGTTGGGAGCCGGCATAAAGCTTCCCCGGCTCACCGGAAAAAGCTGCTTC
>CABUOE010000157.1 GCA_902493155.1 uncultured Eubacteriales bacterium | reverse complement strand
GCGTCTCGCAGCCCCCGCCCGTAGGAGAGGACGAAGGTGTCCGCATCCTCCGCCTCAGGAAACCGCATGTTCCAAGTCCGGTCGCTGGAGCCGTTTAAAAGGCTCAGAAACCAGAAAGAGTGGGTCAGAGTGGGATCCTGCTCCTCCTTGGAGAAATTCCGTCCGTTTTCCCAGATGACGTCAATAGTGGAATTCATCCCAAACCGCTGAAGCTCCACCCTGGCGTCCCGCAAAGGCGCCGCTACTGCTTCCTCCGGCAGTTTTCCGTCGTTTATTCCACCCGCGTAGGCCATGTGAAAATCGTCGGTAACGACGGTTGTCACATTTCTCACCGTCTGGTTTGTATTGATGATCTGCCGCAGAAGATCCACCCTGGTTTTGCCGATGTCATCCAAAAGATATTGGGAGAAAAGGTAAACGACCACTACGCAGGCCATCAGGATAATTGCAAGAGATACGATAAACACCCGCTGGAACAGCAGCAGGTATAGCCGCATGGGTTTTCGCCTGCTCAACTAAATCCCTCCCCTTTTCCGAAAATTTCGCAGCCGGCGGCAAATTGCGGCCGCCTCTTCCAGTTCCCGAAGCCGCCGGGAGAAAAAATACCGGTAGCTTTCGCAGTAGATGTTGACCAGCGCGCCCTCCCCGATTTCCGCCCGCTCCCTGCGGCATCCGTTGCGGCAGAGAACAAAATATGGGCATTCCCGACACCTGTCTGGCAACCGGGCGGAAGGTTCCAGAAATTCCTGGGCCAGCAGGGAATTATGCATCTCACAAAGGCCCGTTTCTCCCAATTGCCCCAGCTTCCAGCGGTCCAGGCAGTAAAAATCGCAGGGGTAGACGCTTCCGTCCCCTTCCACTACCAGCTGCACCTGACAATGGCCCCGCTGAGCGCAGGCCTCCGGTTCCCCGCCCATGAGGACAGCCAGCCAGTTGTCGATGTGCCGGACGGAAATGAAGTTTCCCGCAAGAAAATCCCGCCACCACAGGTCAAATATCTGCACCAGGAACTCGCCGTACTGCTCTGCCGTGAGGGAATATTCCGCCGCGCCTTCCTCACCGAACGGATCGAGGCATGGGATGAACTGGAGGTGAGAAAATCCCTCCCCGCGTAAAAAGCGGTAAATACTCTCCGCCTTCCGAACGCTTTGCCCTGTCACCACCGACAGGATGTTGACAGGAACTCGGTATTTTTTCAGCAGCCGTGCCGCTTTCATCACCCGGTTCCAGCTTCCCTTGCCGTTTTGGTCAATACGGTTTTGGTTGTGGATTTCCGCCGGCCCGTCAAGAGAAAGGCCTATGAGAAATCCGTTCTCGCCCAGAAACGCCGCCCATTCCTCGTCGATGCAAAACCCGTTTGTCTGAATAGCGTTTTGCACCTCTATGCCACTGGGGTTAAATTGTTTTTGCAGCTCAATCAGTCTCCTGTAAAAAGGCAGGCCAATCACCGTCGGCTCCCCGCCCTGAAAGTTGAAACCGCAGAAATGGCAAGCGTCCCGGAAAGCCTCCCGTACCAGCAGTTCCAGTGTCTTTTCAGTCATCATCCCCCGGAAGGGCGTTTCCCTCGATGCGGCCACATCCCGGTAAAAGCAGTATTTGCAGTCCAGGTTGCAGGCTGAAGAGGCCGGTTTGATGAGCAGATTCCACGCGGGCATAAAAGACGCCTCCCTCTTGTTTATTCGACAGGATTCGAAAAAATTTTATATCTGTTTTTAGATACTTCTCACAATAAAATCTTATTCTTATCTCCAAAAAATGTCAAGTGAGCACAATAAAAAGAATGTCTGCCTTTGCCCCATTTTTACTCAGTTTTTTTGTCATTCTCCACCAATAATTGCCAACAGTTTTGTTATATCAATGCATAAAAGGAACCGCTATCTGCAAAAAAATCAAGAGAACAACAAAAATTGATAAGGTTTTTACCACTTTTGCAGATACCATTGACGAACGCAAAAATCTGGTGCTAAGGTTTGGGTAAAGGGTATTTCCATGTATTTTTAGTCAGAGCTTTTCACCAAAAGCCGGGACATTCAGAGCCAGAATAGCCCTTGAAAATTTTACGAAAGGAGTCCTTCACATGGCTGCTGTTTATTTTCTCATCTCCCTCCTAGCCACTACCATAGGAGCAATGACTGGCATGGGAGGCGGAGTCATCATTAAGCCGGTGCTGGACATGTTGCATCATTACGATGCCGCCACTGTAGGAATGCTGTCCTCTCTGACTGTCCTCATCATGTCATTGGTCTCAGTCCTCAAGCAAATCCGGCAAAAAGCTAAAATTATTCCCAAAATCGTCATTCCGCTGGCTTTGGGATCAGTTTGGGGAGGCAATCTGGGGAATCGGATGTTCAGCGTCCTTTTGCGTTCCCTCGGTGATTCCGAAACCGCTTCCAAAGGGGTGACCATTGTCCAAAATACGGTGCTCGCCCTGCTCATCATTTTGGTTTTCCTGTACATGCTCCGAAAGGATTCAATCCGCAGCTTTCATTTTGAGGGGATTCTCCCCTCGCTGCTCACCGGAGTTTTTCTCGGCGTCTGTTCCTCTTTTTTAGGTATCGGCGGCGGCCCTATCAACGTGGCGCTGCTGATCTTGTTGTTTTCTTTCGACACCAAAACCGCCGCTGTCTGCTCCATTTTTACCATCCTGTTTGCTCAGGTCTCCAAAGGAGGAGACACCCTGCTTTCTCCCGGAGGGTTATCGTCCTACGACCTCAGTATGCTGCTTCCTATGGCCATCGGCGCTGTAGCGGGCGGCTTTATCGGCTCCAAGCTCAACAAGGAACTGCCGGAACGAACGGTGGACAAAATGTTTAACGCGGTACAGATTCTGGTCTTTGTCATTTGCCTGTTTAACATTATTCGAAACCTGCCGTGAACCAGGCAAAATAAAGTAAAACAGAAGGTGTGCGGATTTCCGCACACCTTCTGTTTGTTGTATAAAGAAAACCACGCGACTATCGCGTGGTTTTCTTTATACAACAACAGGCGGGGCAAAAGCCCCGCCCCTACAATTCCCCCTGGGAGGTTTATCCGTAGGGGCGGATGCCCACATCCGCCCGCCCACAGCGGGAAATCCCCTTTCAGTCGTCCGTTTTCTCCGGAACCAGCGGAAAAAACAGTCGGCAGGGCCTTTGGCCAAAGTAATCGGCAACCCTCAATATCACCGACACGCTCATTTTAGGCGGAATCTCCCCCGATTCCAGCCTGTTGAGGGAACGGGTGCTGATTTTCAAAATCCGGCACATTTCTCGGGCACTAATGCCATTTGATTTGCGCAGGTATTTCACGTTGTCACAAAAAATTTTCAATTGTTTTTCATTCTGTTCCATGATGTATCCTCCTCGGTTTGTTTGAGAATATTGTACGGAACTTCTAAATAAAAATCTACTATCAGAGTGTTATCACTTTGTTATCACAGGGACCGCAAAGCCCATAAAACAGAAAAAAACTTGTAAATATTATGTGAACTAGATAGAATCCGACGTAAAAACCCCACCTGCTCCAAATGGGCAGGTGGGGTTTTGCTGTAAAATCATAGGTAGGGGCGGGGCTTTGCTCCGCCCGTCTTTCTTCCCAGATGGTCGCGGTTTATCGCAGGCGTGGCTTACCTCGCCCCTACAGATTTCTGGTAGGTTCTGGTCCGGACAATCCGGTTACTACCCGCTGATCTGCGCGGTATAAAGCTTGTAGTAAGCCCCCTTCTTCTGGAGCAGTTCCTCATGCCGGCCGCACTCCAGAATCCCCTTGTCGGAGATCACCATGATCTTATCGCAGTTCTTGATGGTGGAAAGCCGGTGAGCGATGATGAAAGAGGTGCGCCCTTTTAACAGCTCGTCGATGGCGTTTTGCACCAGGCGCTCGGTCTTGGCGTCGATGGAGGAAGTCGCTTCGTCCAGTATCAGGATTTTCGGGTCGGCCAGCAGGGTGCGGGCAAAGGCGATGAGCTGCTTCTGCCCCTGGGAGAGGCGGGAGCCTCGCTCGTTGACCTGGGTGTAGTACCCCTGCTCCATCTCTTCGATAAACTGGTCGGCGCAGACGGTCTTACAGGCCCTTTTGACCTCTTCCTCGGTGGCGTCCAGCTTGGCGTACCGGATATTGTCGAGAATCGTGCCGGAGAAGATGAAGCTGTCCTGTAACATAATCCCCATCTGGGAGCGGAGGGAGTGGAGGGTCACATGGGCGATATCGTGGCCGTCGATGAGGACTTTTCCTTCATTAATATTGTAAAACCGGGAGATGAGATTCACAACCGTCGTCTTTCCGGCGCCGGTGGGGCCGACCAAAGCGATGCTCTCGCCGGGCTTTGCCTCAAAGGACAGGTGCTCCAAAACGTTCTGGGCGGGGGTGTAGCCAAAGGTCACGTCGTCGAAGGTCACTCTTCCCTCGATGGGCGGCAATTCCGTCGCGTCGGGGGCGTCGTCCACCGTCACCGGTTCGTCCATCAGCTCGAAGATACGCTCCAAGTAAGCGATGGAGTTAATCAGGTTGTTATAGAGGTTCGACAAATTGAGAAGCGGCTGCCAGAACCGGGAGGCATAGTTTGACACCGCCACGATGGTACCGAAGCTGACCCCCGGCTGCATGATAAGCACCCCCACCAGATAGAGGGCGCCCAGCACCCAGCAGGTGATGTTTTCCACCGAGGCCCAGACCACGTTGGCCAGATACTGGGCCCCGACCCAGGCTTTGCGCTGTTCGTTGCTCAAAGTCTCGTAGGTCTCCTGGTTGCGCTCTTCCCTGTCGAAAAGCTGAGTCACCTTGACGCCGTCGATGGATTCCTGGGTGTAGGCGTTTAGGTTGGAGCCTTTGTTGGACACCTTCTGCCAGGCTTTCCGCTGCCGGGGCTTGATGATAAAGAGAATCCCGACAAAAATGGGGATACCCGCCAGCACGATAAGGGAAAGCTGCACGTTCACCGCAAACATGAAGATGCCGATGAACAGAATGTTTAAAATCTCCAGGAAAAAGTTGATGATGCCGTTTGACAGAATATCCGACACGTTGTTGACGTAGTGGATGACGCGGGTGAGGATTTTCCCCTGGGGCCGGTCGTCGTAAAACTGGAAGGGGAGCTTCTGGAGATGCTCGAACAGGTCCTTGCGGATGTCGTAGATGATTTCCTGTCCCACGATGACCATGAGCCTCGACCGGATACAGACCATGACGATGCTCAAAAGGATGGTCAAAAGGGCGATGACTGCCAGAAGCACCAGTTCCATGTATTTCTTTTCGGGGATGGTCACGTCGAAGGCCCGCTGCAAAATCAGGGGGTAAATCAGGCTGGACAGCACCGAAATGATGCTGCAAATCAGGGCAATGACCATCTTTTTCACGTGGCGCTTGCCATAGACCAGCGCCCGCTTTAGGTGTGCCGCGTTAAATGGAGTCTCTAAGCTTTCGTCCACGTCAAATCGGTTACGCTTCGACATATTCGTCACCTCCCAGAGCTTCCTGCAATGCGCAGACCTCGGCGTAATAGCCGCCCTGCCGCACCAGTTCGGCATGGGTGCCGATTTCGGAGATTTCGCCGTCTTTCATTACAATAATGCGGTCGGCGTGTTTGGTGGTGGAAACCCGCTGGGCCACAATGAGCTTGGTACAGGGGAAATCCAGATTATTCAGGTTGTGCTGGA
>CABUOE010000156.1 GCA_902493155.1 uncultured Eubacteriales bacterium | reverse complement strand
GCAAGCCTGCAATAATTTTTTTGAGCATTAATAAAACCCCTTTCTAAACATGTGCTGTGAAAAAACAATTACATCTTATATTCTCAATAGAATATACACAACTTTTAACATATTATAATATTAAAATGGGTAAAATGCAATACTTTTTTGTGAAAAAAATAAATATCCATTTCAGCTACTTACACAAAGAAAGCGGACTCCAATGATTCCGGAACTTTTATAAATTGTCAGAAATGTAGGCTGAAAATACATAACCGTATGCATTTTGATGCAGCACCACTTATTTGTCAGTCTAAAAATCAGATTTGAATCAATGCGAATGCTTTGATGGCTTTAAAAATTAGTATTTCTTCCTTAATATATAAAGCACTTATTTTGGAGGAAATTGGAACTACTGCAATTTGTGAGTATCTATCAATGTCTTTTATGCAATTATTGGCAGTACAATATACCCTATTTCTAAATATTTTCTCTAATAAGAGTAAAAATTTCCTGGATGTAGTTGAGAGCCAGAGACCATCAGACCGTTAACAATGGTACTTTTATAAGAAAAAAGCCCGAAAAGAATGTTTTTATCAAAATACGTTAAATATATTACGATAATCTTGAGGTTTCATATCCTTTGATTGTTGAATGTAAAACCCAACCCAAAATGTAAAATTAAAACTCTTCCCAGCTTTTTTAATATCATTATAATAAAAGTGTAGTATTTGTATAGTCAGCAGGAATGTCTGGGATTATGCAGATTTATATTAGGAGATTATTTTTGAATGCAAAGGAGATTGAGTATGCTACACAAACCATTTAAGCGGCGTTTAGCTTCCTGTTTGTGCGCCATGCTTGCAGCAACCTGCGTTTTAAGCAGTTTGCCTGTAGGCGCTACCTCGGGAAGTTACGGCGGTTATGCGGCGTCTGCAGCGGCAGAGGAGACTGTCAACTGGGCGCTTGGAAAGTCATATGACTCGACGATCGAGTCGTATCATGGAAACAACGACCCCCAGCTTACCAAACTGACCGATGGCCGGTATGCTGCCAATTATGACAGCGATGGCCGGAATTTGGTTGGCTTTTCCGATCAACAAGAGGTGACCTTTACCTTTGATCTGGAGAAAACCAGAGAGGTACAGCAGATCATTGTATCGGGATATGACAAAAACGAATATAGCATCCACAATCCGGAAAACGTGACAGTGGAATACTATGACGCTGATTCGGACAATTGGATCGCAGCGGGAACCAAGGATTTTGGACGCTCCCACAGCGGCGTAGACGACGATGCGGAAGGCAATTATCGCTTGGCGGTTGATGTGTCTTTTTCGGCACAGATGGTCCGCGTGAGAATGACCAAAGATACCGGAGCTGTCACCGGGGATACCGGCGCTGCCTGGTGCATGTTGGATGAAATTGAAATTTTAGGCGCTGCCGCTGCAGATATGGCTGGGATCCCCGTGATTACCACCAATTTGCCTACCGAAAAATCCGTTAGAGTCGGTGAAGCGATAGAGCTGTTCGTTGAAGCTGAAGGCAACGGCGATTTGAGCTATCAGTGGTATCAGGACGGTTCGATTATCGAAGGAGAGACCGGAGATACATATTATGTTGACAGCGCTGAAACCTTTGATAGCGGCGTGTACACCGTTATTGTCACCAATACAGTAGGAGACAGTTCTGAGACCGCTACCAGCAAGGCATGTGTGCTGAAGGTCAAAGATACCCAGGCCACCAATTTGTTGGCAGGTATTCCGTTTACTACCTCTATGGTATACGGCGACCCTAACGCCGGCAACGATGCATATCCCCAGTTCGGTGGTTCCGAAGGAAACTACATTAACAATGATGAAGAACATATCGCCACTGAAATGCTGACTGATGGTATCCGGTCTGAGAATTTCGAGGCGATGGGGAAAGACAGTGCTCGTTTCAACAAGCATTTTAACGACATTATGTACGCTGATTTCATGTTTGACTTGGGCGCTGTCAAAGATTTCTCCCAGTTGAATATCAGCTGTCTGGGCGATACCGCTTATGCAATCGTAATGCCTACCAGACTTCAGGTTTTGGTTTCCAATGACGAAGGTCAAAACAAAAACTGGACAACCATTTTTGATTCTCCTCTGGATAACCAATATGAACATCATGAATATGTCATTGCAACAGAAAACAATAAGACTGTTTCTGCACGTTTTGTGAAGTTGAATTTGTTCTTTGGCGCTCACACCTGGATCACCATGGATGAGATTGAAATCTATGATGAGACCACAGGCGATATCCCCGATGGTATCATTGGTACCATTGACGGCGAAGAGCCAGAAGATGATTCCAATAACCTTGCTTTGAACAAAACTTATACTGTCAATAATTCTGCCAGTGCCGATGTGGAACTGAAAAAATTAACTGACGGTGTCAAGGGTGTTGTGACTGGAGATGGCGGCTATGACTATTGGGTCAACTTCCCCCGCGTTGCAGAGTCCTCCAGCGATCCTGCCTATAAGGATACTGAAATCATCATTGATTTAGAGGATGAAGTAAGCTTCCAGCAGATTGAGACTAACTTCCTGCATCACGCAGGTGCTGGTATCGTCTATCCGGAATGGATTAAAGTGGAATACTCCAGCGATAAGGCGACCTGGAATCTGTTTGGAGAACAGGATGTTCCTTCCTACTCCGGAGAACCCAATATATTCAACTGTCAGGTATCCGGTTCCAAAGTGACCGCTCGTTACGTAAAGGTAACAATGCCTGCACTGCACTGGGTATTTGTAGACGAAATCAAAGTACTGAAAGACAGCACTTCTATAGAAGAAGGGGAAGCGGAACAGGACAATTACGATAAGAACAATATCGCATACGGCTGTTCGTATACTCCCTCTTGGAGAGAGCGCGACGCTTATAAAGACAACGGTAAGAAGTTGACTGATGGCAGACGCGGCCCCATGAAATACAGTGCGCCTGAGTGGGTCGGTTATCACGGCGTCGATGGGGGCGACCTGGGCCCGGAAGATTTTTACATCACGGTTGACTTGGGCGACGTAAAAACCTTTGAGCAGGTCAAATTCGGCACCTTGAAAGAAGGCGCTGCCGGTATTCCCTATGCAATCTCGGCTCAGATTGAGACATCTGTAGACGGTTCCACCTGGACCTCTTACAAAAAAGAAGATTTGGCTTTTGGTGTGACGAACGGTGTAGGCCGTTATATCTTTACCGCTGACGAGCCGATTTCCGCCCGTTATGTCAAAGTCAACATCGGTATCGACGGCTCCTGGCTCTTTGTGGATGAAATTGAAGTTCTGGCGCAGAAAGATACCCGCGAAGATGCAAGTGTCAATCCCGACAACGGTATTGAATACAATCTGGTTCGCGGATACACCAACTACAATGTATCCAGAACTCCTGATATGAACAACAGACCTGGTATTCTGACTGACGGCAAGTATATGACTGCGGGAACCAAGTACGACAAGGCCTGGATGGGCTTTAAGTCCAACCGCGATTCCAAGAAGAATCACGTGAGCTTGACTTTTGACCTGTATGCTCCCGCTTCTATCTCTCAGATTATCCTGAGTTCCAAATATGATCTGGCAAATAACCAGACCATTCCTCAGAACCTCAAAATCTATACTTCTCACGACAAAGCAAACTGGTTCTTGCTGAAAGAATTTGATAATGACCTTCCTGCTTCCGGCAATGCTGTGAAGATGGTTTGGGACGGCAAAGTCGATGAATTCAAGAGCGTAAACACCAGTGCAGATATGGTTTCTGCCTCCTATGTACGCTTGGAATTTGATGTTCCTTCTGACGCAGATATGTATGCTGTCATCGATGAAGTGAAGATTATGGGTAAATTGGGCCACTGCTCTACCGCAGGTGGTTTGATTGAAGTGGATACAGATGGTTCTTACAACGTAGCGGCCGGTAAATCCTACGATGTTTGGCCAGAGTCTGTCGAATACTTAAACTACTCCGATCCCAGCGGTGCAAAATTGACTGATGGTATTGTAGCTGCACCTGACTATAGCGATTCCGGTTGGGTTGGTTTCCACCAGTTTGACAATGTTAAAGGCGGAGCCGGCGGCGATAAGGATATCAGATGGCCCAACAAGTCCATAGTTATCGATTTGGGCGAAACAAAATCCATTAAAAACATTTCTTACAATATCCTTTATCAGGGCGGAGCTGGCCTGACTCATCCCTGGGCTAGCCGTGCATTCGTTTCGATGGATGGTGACACTTGGGTTGAGGTTTCCAGAACTTCTGTACAGGGCGGTCCTTGGAAAGATAATGATGCATCTTACGCTTTTGGATGGCGTACTACAAAATCCAATGCCATGGGTGCCTTTGACCTTGTTGAAGACATTGATATGATTGGCGCACGGTATGTCCGCGTTGACCTGGAGCTCTTCGGCTGGAACTTTATCGACGAAATTTCTGTTATGGGCTTTGATGGTTTGGTGGAAGGCGCCACTCCCGCTGATTTCGGCAAGAGACTGGAAAATGGTCATAACTATACAAGAGTTGGAGAAAACACCGACTATATTCAGGACATGGTGTTGATTTACAATGGTAACTACGGAATTGACGAAGAATCTGGTCTCGGTATCGGTGACCAGACTCCCGAAAAATTCCGCCCGTTGTTAACCTACATCGACAACAACAACAGAGCGGTTGACACCATGTTTGACGGCTTCCTCTTCCTGGGACTTACCTCCCAGTATAGAAACGACTTCTACAGCCCCGACAGCTATGCGCATGCTGGTGCGAAAGACTGGATCTGGTATTTGGATAAGACCTTTAAGGAAGGCGGAGACATGGATGCTTTGGAAGAAGCAGCCAGAATCGCTTCCGAAGAGCTGAATGATCCCAATTATCAGGTCAAAGCAGTTGTCATGTTCCCGAACACCAATCCTCTGAAGGGAGACAAATTCGGCGCTCTCGACGAGAGGGGCAATCTGGATATGAACAACGAGGAAGACTGGAAATACGCGACCGACTGGTGGACTAACGAGGTTGTGACCAGATTTGAGGCAAAGAACTATAAGTATGTGAAGCTTAGCGGTATTTACTGGCTCAATGAGCAGGCGGACTATGTTCAGAGAATCAAATATTGGGAAGAAGGCGTCCACGCACTGGGCCTGAAGACTTACTGGATTCCCTACTTCCATTCTTCCGGATATCTCTGGCCTCAGGATTTGGGCTTTGATGCCACCGCTTATCAGATGAACCACTTCTTTGACAGCGCATACGAACCGGGCGGAGCCGGTGAGCTTGGCAACAAGGTCATGGCGAACCATGCGGCACGTATGAATTACGCCGGTACCGGTGCAGAGTTTGAGCTTGACGGCCGCGTATACGAAGAAGTCGGTAAGTACAACCAGTTTATTGATTATCTGAATGCAGCAGTTGACTATGGATACGACGGCCCCGGTTACTATCGTAACTGGTATTTCGGCAGACCGATTACCGAACTTGCTGCTTCTGGTAGCTCCATTATTAGAAGCATCTATGATAATATCTATCAGGTCATGAAGGGTACTTACGAGAGAAGAGAGTACCTGGATGCAGATGATTTCCCGAGAAATCCTGACATCGGCGGCTTCTACAGCCACGGTGTTGATGGCGAAGGATTGCCGAATAATGGCGG
>CABUOE010000155.1 GCA_902493155.1 uncultured Eubacteriales bacterium | reverse complement strand
TCGACTACTTTAAGCCCAAGGACGAATACGAGGGGGCGGAAATCCTCCTTCACTACCGGGAAAACGGCGTTCCCAAAGCCATCCGGTTTGAGCACGAAGCCTTCAACTTCTTTATGGACTGGTTCCCTGAGAAGGAGTATTCCTATATCCTGTTCTACCGGCAGAGCGGCTCTGAGGATTTGACCGAACAATTCCGGATTTTAGGGGAGCTCCACGACCAGGGGCTTTTGACCGATGAGGAGTTTGCCGATAAAAAACAGGAGCTGCTCGCCAAAATGTAATCCGCTTGAAACAGCCGGAGCGAAACCCGCTCCAAATGAAGAGAATCCGAGAAACCCGGAACAGGACCGCCTGTTCCGGGTTTTTTCAGGCTTTCGGAATCCCCGGCAGCTACGGGGCCGCCTCCCCTCCCCTTTCGCCTAGCGCTTCTTCCGAAGGGGCGGACGGGAGGTCGGGAAAAACCGCCTGCTGCCCGCCCGTTTCTTCTTCCGGAGAGTCGGGAAGGGCCTTTTGCCCTTTGTCCGCCTGGGCCGGGTTCACGTGGACCATGCAGTGCTTGCAGGCGGGGACTGTCCCCTCCACCGCGTCGTGGACCCGCTCGGCTACGGCGTGGGCATCGAAGAGGCTCAGGTTCCCGTCGGCCTTGATCTCGATATCCACGTAGATCCGGTCGCCGAAGAGCCGGGTGCGCACCAAATCCACCCCCAGCACCCCCTCCACCCCGAAGGCGGCGCTCTTCACGGCCTCCACTGTGTCGTCGCTACAGGATTTGTCGGTCATCCGGGAAACGGCGTCCCGGAAAACGTCCACCGCCGCCTTGACGATAAAGAGGCAGATCACAAGGCTGGCGATGGGATCCAGAACCGGGAACCCCATCCGCGCCCCCAAAATCCCCGCGAAGCTTCCAATGGACGACAAAGCGTCGGAGCGGTGGTGCCAGGCGTCGGCCATGAGGGCGCTGGAATGGATTTTCTTGGCGGCGCAGCGGGTGTACCAATACATCCCCTCCTTGACGGCGATGGACACCGCCGCCGCAACGAGGGCCAGCGTCCCGGGAGCTTTAAGGCTGCCGGACGTTCCGGCAACGATGTTTTGAAGCCCCGTAAATCCGATCATCAGCCCCGTGAGCCCCAGCACCACCGCCAGGAGCAGCGCCGCCACGCACTCCAGCCGCTCGTGGCCGTAGGGGTGGCTTTTGTCGGAAGGCGCTCCGGAGATCTTCACCCCGATGATGACGATGACAGTGCTGAACACGTCGGACGCCGAGTGAACCCCATCGGAAACCATGGCCCCCGAATGGGCGATGAGCCCGGCGAGCAGCTTGAATCCCGACAGTGCCACGTTCCAGGCGATGCTGACAAAAGACACCCGCATGGCGATGCGTTCGTTGGATTTATGCATGGTGATTTCCTCCGGAAATGGTAATATCGGAACATTCTCTGTCCCACAGACGCGTTTGTCTGCTGCCCGAAAGGCCCGGCGCTGCGGAGGTTTCCGCCGCCTGATCCGACCGCGGGTAAGGTAAGCCGCGGCGAGATTTCCATTAGGATAAGATATGCGAAAAGGGTTTGTCCAAGTGCCTCCCAGGGCAAATCGGGCGAAAAAATCCCCGGGGCGGCGAGGCCTCGGGGAAGAAAAGCGGTTATAGGACCACGTTGAAAAGGTTCGCACCGGTAGGCAGATAGGTGGTCGCCTGGGTGCTTTCGGTGTAATACTGGCTGCCAATGGCGATACCGGCTTTGGAGAATTTGCAGCCCTGGACGTGCATCACAGGATGCCGCGGAGTTGTCTCCTCATCCGGGAAGCCCACGCTGACGTTGTCGCCCAGAACGCCCCAGTTGGGTTCGGGGAATTTGCAGCCTAAGAGGGTGATCCGGATATAGTTGCTGGAAGCAAAGTTATTGAAGTCGGTAATCCCGATGGATTTGGCGGTGCTGTTGGAGGCCCGTCCTGCTGTGATGACGCAGTTTTGAGCGTAAATATCCCGGTAGTTGACGGCGTTGCTCATGTTGTAGATAAAAATGCCGTAGGCGCCCGCAGTGGCGGAGCCTCCCTGGTTATAGACCTCGATGTCGCTGTTGGAGAGGTGTACGCTGGCCTCCGCCGACTCCACATAAATTCCGGCGATGAAATTGCTCCGAGCTTCCGAAATGAAGATGCGGCAGTTGTCAAAGAAAGCTCTGCCGCTCTTCGCATAAAAAGTATCGCTCAAGCCGCAGTGGGTCAGGCGGGCATAGCTCTCGTTTTCAAATCCGCCTTTGATCCGGCAGTTGCACAGCTCCGCCCGATCCTGATTCGTCACAGCCAGGATAGTACAGCCCTCCAGGTTCACAAGGCCGGACTCGTTATAGACGCTCTGTCCCTGGTAATAGTCCACGTCGGTGTCTTCCACAAAGGTGCAGCCCGTGAGAGCAATCTCTCCGCCTGCTTTGTTGTAGACGCCGCGGTTTGCTTTGTAGTAGGCGATTTCGGTGTTCACCGCCTCGATTGTGCCGGTGCTCAGGTTTTGGATGGCGTGGCCGGACTCGCCTTTGCAGCGGACAGCAGAATTGTTGAAAGAAATGGTCCCGGTTCCGGTGTTTAGGACGGGTTTGGAACAGACCTCCCCTTCCACCTTGGTATTCAAAAATTGAACCGTTCCCGTACCATTGTGCACAAAGGCTGCGTAGTTGTCTCCTTCTACGGTGACGCCGCCGTAAATCGCGCTGTTTTCAAAGGTAACGCTTCCAGCCCCGCTCACGTAGCAGGTCTGGCCTTTTTTGGAGTTGTTTGCGATGTTGAGGTTGATGTGATGAATGCTGCTGACTGCCGCCAGATCGTGCATCATAAAGGTAAATACCTTATCGGCCATTAAACCAGTGGAGTAATTGATGGTCAAATTGATGCCGCTCCAGTCGATCACTACCGTGGCTTTCCTGGTAGTAGACGCCGGGGTATCAAACTTAAAATAAACATAAGGATCTGCATCAGTGCCGGTGCCGAAATCGGGTTGCGACGCCACTGTAGGATTGCGGCCTTTCACAGTGACCAGAAGTTTTGTAGCAGTCGTATTGGCATACTCTCCGGTGCCAGTAAGAAAATCCTTGATTAACGTGTAAAAAGCGGTCCGACTATCAGGAGAATCAAATACTACAGTTGCTGTGTTATCTTGCTTCGTAATAGTAGGCATAATATTACCTCCAAAAATTATTTCAGAACCATCCGGATGAATTCCTTAGGTTCATCATAACATAGAGGCCACCTGACATTCCATGACATCCTTTGGCTGAGAAATGCCCATAAAACAGGGGTTTTCGCCGAATTTTTCTGTCAGGAAATGTCCGGCGGGATTCGACAAAAAACATCCTGGAAGGTATTTTCGCCCTCCGAGATGTTTTGTTTGTCAGTATTTAGCGGCTTTTCTATTTCAGCATAAAAATATCGGTGTTGAAGTTGCCGTCTGTGGGGTCGATTCCGGAAAGCTTTGCCATCAGCTCCTGGACCGACAGGCCGGTCATCTGCTTCACGGTGTCGATGTCCACGGTGAAGCCGTTCATCTGCGCTGTGCGCTGGGCCACCGCTCCCTGGGCCTCGCCGGGCAGAATAAGGAAGCCGTTGCAGCTTAAGGAGGCGATGGCGTCCATGTCCTGGGCCGTCACGTCCTCGGGGAAAACGGCAAAGCCGTTGATTTGAAGCGTTATCCGTTCTCCCCGTTCCACCATGGTTTTCAGCCGGCTGTGGGAAAAAATCTGCCACCCGTTGATGGAGCAGAGGCGGCCTTCGAACAGCTGGTAGCTGTCGGCGGTTCCCACCGCTTTGAAGGCCTTGGCGCAGGAAACGGGCAGGCTTGCGGTGCCTTTGACAAGAATTGACTGGAAGCCACTTAAACAGCCGGCGTCCTTTTCCTCCATTATAAACGGGCCGCGAACGTAGATTTTATCGCCGTACAGAACCGAAGTGGCCTCGTTTAAGGTCAGAGGGCCGGTGACGGTATAGCCGTCGGGCACCAGGATGGGGTCTGCCGTCTCAAAAAGGGGGTTGTAGCGCCCGTAGAGGCTTTCGGTAGTGAAAAGGCTGTCACAGACGATGTGCAGACCGCGTTCTTCGGCCGCCGCCAGCATCTTTCCGTCGAAGGCCGACACTTCCCCCGCCAGCCAGACTTTCTTTGCATTCGCCGGGACCTCCGCCAGAAGGTGTTTCAGTTCCCGCCCGCCCAGCAGGACAAAGGCATCGTCAGGATAGGGGCGCTTTTCCCCCTGCACCCGGGACAATAGGTCCTGGGGGCAGGAAGCGGGATAGTACACCGTGCCGGACACCACCGCTCCCGCCGCTTTTTCAAAGGCGTGGACCCCGTCGCCCCGCAAGATGAGGTTTCCTTCCGCGATGACGAAAACGCCGCCGAAATCCTCGCCGTTTTCCAGGACACCGCCGGAAATCTGGACAAACTCTTCGTCGTCCCCGGTGATGATGGTCCGGTCGGTGTTGATGTTGGCCCCCAGGGACAGCAGTTTTGCGTTGACGCTGCCGGAGGCCAGGTAGGTGCCGCAGTTCAGGTTCACGCCGTTAAAATTGTCGAGGAAGCCCTCGTTATCCTTGATCAGGCAGGCGACGGAGCAGTTTACGTTGAGCTTGTTGCTGTTCATCAGTGCTTCTAACATCAGATTTCTCCTTTCATCATGCCGCGCATAAGGCTCAAAGCAGCGCGCAGCCTTGTCCGGACGGTGGAGGCCGGAATACCAAGACTTTGTCCGATTTCCGAAGAGTTCAGCCCCTCATAATACTTCCCGCAGACCACCGCTTGCAGCTCGCCGGGCAGCTTCTGCACCAGACTTTCCGCCAGCAGGCGGTCGGTGGGGTCCCAGGGCAGACTTTCCGCGAAAGGCCATTCGTCCATTAGGGTGTATCGGCTCTCCTTGCGTTTCAGATCGATGAGGGCGTTGCGGGCGGCGGAGTAAAGCCACGCCTTCATGGCCGGCTCCGGCATGGCTTCCAGCATCGCCCGGTTCATCAAAGCCTGGGTAAACGCCTGGGAGACGGCGTCCTTGGCCGCCGCTTCGTCCCGGGAGAAACGAATCATCGCTTGAAGCATATTCTCGCTGTAAGTTCGGTAAGCTGTTTCAATCAACAATTGTGATTCCTCCCTTCGTTAGCTAAGACGTTTCAAAAGGGCAAAGTGATTGGAGAATGGGAAATATTTTTTCCTGGTTTTCTGAAAAACAACGGACGGCACCCCGGTTTCGAGCAGCTTGCGCGTGAATCCAACCGGGATAACTCCATTATAGCAAACGGCGGACCCTGCTACAAACCAATAAACGGCAATAGGCCCCATCAGCTTAGCTGGTGGGGCCTATTCTACACAATTGCGCCGTTTGAATCCGTCTGCAGCATCTGGCACTCCTTCACGTCCTCGAACCACTGCTCAGCAAAGTAGTAGTCCTTGCCGTTAATGGTCTGAAAGCCGCGAACTGCCTTGCCGGAAGCGTCGAACCAGTACCAGCGGTTATCCAGCTTCTTCCAGCCCGTTTGCATCGCGCCGTTTTGATTGAGGAAGTACCACTCGCCCTTGTCCTTGAGCCAGCCCACACGCATATAGCCGTCGGCGTTCATGTAGTACCAGACGTTTTGGACCTTTTTCCAGCCCACAACGTCTTTTCCGTTCTCCCGGT
>CABUOE010000154.1 GCA_902493155.1 uncultured Eubacteriales bacterium | reverse complement strand
CATTCTGCTCTCCCGGATCATGCCCCGGATCAAGGATGACTACGCCAAGCTGATGAAGGCCCACATGGCCGAGAACCCGGAATTTACCACCCTCAAGGTGCCCACGCCCAAGAAATACACTAGCGCTGTGGTGGTGGAGGGCATCGACAACTGTCTCGTCAAATTTGCCCAGTGCTGCAACCCTCTGCCCGGCGACGAAATCGTCGGCTTTATCACCCGCGGTTACGGCGTTTCGGTCCACAAAAAGGACTGCGTCAACGCCATCACCTCGATGAACGATGTGGTCCAGCGGGAGCGGTGGATCAACGTCCACTGGGCAGACAGCAAGGCTTCCCACTTCCGGGCAACGCTGGAAATCGTCGCCCATGACAGGAACTCTCTGCTGGCCGACGTGAGTTTGGCTTTTGCAAACATGCGGGTGCCCATCCATGAGTTTAACGCGAGAGAACTGAAAAACGGAAACGCCAGTATTTTAGCCACCATCGGCACCCAGGGCAAGGAGCATCTGGACACCATTATCCAGAAGCTTTCCAAGGTCAAGGGGGTCATTTCGGTGGAACGGTCGGGGAAATAGGGCCGCGGAAGGAGCGTTATGACGAATTTAGAAGTTGAGCTCACTGTCATAGAAGAGCAAACGGTTTTCGGCCTGTCAAAGCCGTCCAACGACCGGACTGTCGCCGAGGACGTGAAGGCGCTCTCCGCCCAATACCATCGTCTCTTGGAGAAGACAAGCGGCGAAATCCTGCCGTTTTTCGTCCTGTCGAGAAACTACGACGAAGCGTCCGGCGATTTTGAGCTGTCCGTGGGCGGCTTGCCGGAAGCGGAGGGCCTGGAAAAAATTCTGCTGCCCGCCGGTAAATACGCCAAAATCGCCGTCAAGCCCAAGCTCAGATTCCTCTGGGGCCCCGCCATCGGGGAGGCAAAACGGTTTCTGTATACCAAATGGCTCCCGGCAAGCGGCTATGAGGCCCTCAACCTGGAGTACGAATTCCATACCGGGCGAAGCATGGGCAAAAATCCGTCCATCGATCTGTATTTCGCCATAAAAGATAAAAATCCCTCCGCGTGACGGACAAACAAAGGATGATACGATGAAACTTGTAATCCAGCGGGTAAAAAACGCCGCTGTCACCGCCGACGGAACCCTTTCGGGAAGCATCGAAAACGGGCTTCTGGCGCTTTTGGGCGTGGTGGAAGGGGACACCGAGGAAAAGGCCCAGTACCTGGCCGGAAAGACGGCGCGGCTGCGCATCTTCACCGATGAGGATGACAAATTGAACCTGTCGGTACAGGACGTGAAGGGAAGCGTGCTGGTGGTTTCCAACTTCACCCTGGCCGGCGACTGCAAAAAAGGAAACCGCCCCTCCTTCGACCGGGCGGCCAAGCAGCCCGATTCGGAAGGGCTCTATCTGAAATACGTAGAATACCTTCGGGAACAGGGGATCCCGGTGGAGACCGGCGTGTTCGGCGCTCACATGGAAATTGACATGACCGCCTGGGGCCCCATCACCATCGTCATGGACACCGAGCAAATGGGGCATTGAGAAAGGAAATTACCATGAAAATATACACTTTACCGGTGGGGCTGATTCAGACCAACTGCTATCTGGTACAGAACGGTCAAAACGAGGCCGCCCTCATCGACCCCGGCGCCCAGCCGGACAAAATCCTGCGCTATCTGGAAGCGCAGGGACTGACGCTAAAGATGGTTCTGCTGACCCACGGACACTTTGACCATATGGGCGGTGTGGACGGGATTTTAAAGAAATGGGACGTTCCCGTTTACATCCACCCTCTGGACGAGGAGATGACGAAGAATCCCTCCCGGAACGCTTCGATGGAGTTCGGCGGGCCGGGAATCACCTGCTGCACCAGCCGCATTTACGGGGAAGGGGACGAAGTGCCTTTCGGTGAAGTGATCTTTCGCGTCATTCACACCCCCGGCCACACACAGGGATCCGTCTGCCTGTTGGCGGAGGATGCTGGCACAGAAGGTGTCATCTTCACCGGGGACACGGTTTTTGCCGGAAGCGTGGGCCGCACCGACTTGTACGGAGGAAGTTACCCGCAGATCGCTGCTTCCGCCCGGAGGATCGCCGCTTTGCCTAAAAATTACCGGCTGCTGCCCGGCCACGGGGAGGCGACCACCCTCGATTGCGAGCGGGAGACGAACCCTTACCTGGCCTCAGAGCGGGATATCTAAAAACATCTGCAAAGGAATACCTTCATGACAATTTTTTATAACGGCAACACCTTCAAATACGAGATGGAGAACATCTTAAAGCTTTTTTACCCAGTGCGGCGGTTCCAGCATGTCTACGAGTCCCGGGAATACCCCGCCGACGAATATGTGAGCATCGACGTGACCCCTGCGGGGGACAGTGTCAGCGATTTGTCCGTCACGGTAAAAAAAGGGGATTTTTTCCGCACCCTCAAGACCCCTAGCCACCCCGACGCCGACGCCGAGATGGAGTGCGCAAGACTTCTCTACCGGATTCTCCATGAACTGACCGGGGTGAGACCCCAGTGGGGGATTCTCACCGGCATCCGGCCGGTCAAATGGGTGCAGCGGCGGCTAAGCGCCGGGAAAACCCCGGAGGAAATCCGGCGGGAATTTGAAGATGAGCTTTACATGGCGCCGGAAAAAATCGATTTGAGCTTTCGTATCGCCGAAGCCCAGAAGGATATTTTAGCCGACAACGCCCCAAAAGATTTCAGCCTCTACGTCTCGATTCCATACTGCCCCTCCCGGTGCAGCTACTGTTCCTTTGTCTCCCACGCCATCACCGGGCAGAAGGCGCGGGCGCTGGTGCCGGAGTATCTGGATAAACTTGCAAAGGAAATTGCCTTTACGGCAGAAATATCCCGGGAAATCGGACTTCGGCTCCGCACCGTCTACATCGGCGGGGGCACCCCCACTGCCTTGAGCGCTAGGGAGCTGAAACAGGTCACCGACGCCATTGCCGCCAATTTTCCTCTCGCCGACGGGGTGGAATACACCATCGAAGCGGGGCGGGCCGACACCATCACCGAGGAAAAGCTCCAGGTGATCCGGGAGGCGGGGACGACCCGCATCAGCATCAACCCTCAGACCTTCGAGAATTTGGTCTTGGAGGCCATCGGCCGCAGGCACACGGGACAGCAGGTGGTCGGCTGCTATGAGCTGGCCCGGAAGATGGGCTTTTCCTCCATCAACATGGATTTGATCGCGGGGCTTCCCTCTGATAATTATGAGGGGTTTTGCCGAAGTGTGGACAAAGCCATATCCCTTGACCCCGAGAACATCACGGTGCATACCCTGTCGCTGAAGCGGTCGTCGGCTTTGTTTCAGCAGATGAGCGGGGACGAGGACTATTCCGCCGTTCAGAAGATGGTGGAATACGCCTATCGCGCCCTGACATCAGCCGGATACGAGCCCTACTACCTCTACCGGCAAAAAAACACCCGGGGCAACTTAGAAAACGTAGGCTACGCGAAGCCCGGCCACTTTGGAAAGTACAACGTCTACATCATGGACGAGATTCAGACGATTCTGGCGGCGGGGGCCGGGGCGGTGACAAAAATCGTCCTGCCCGGCGACATCGAGCGGCTTTACAATTATAAGTACCCCTATGAATATATTTCCGGTTTTGATGATATACTTGCTAAGAAGCAAAGAGTGAAAGCGCTGCTGTAAAACAGCAGGGGAAGGGAGGCCTAAAATGGTAACAGATTACAAAGAACACATCGATATCGAACAATTAAACTTTAGGGCCGCCGAAAATTTAGAGGATTTGGTGCGGGATTCGGAGCAGCGGTATTTGACCCAGATCAGAGAGACGGTGGACAGTTTCTGCTCCACTTTAAACCGCAACAAGATCATTCTGTTGGCCGGGCCGTCCAGTTCGGGTAAAACCACCACCTCCTACATCCTGCAAAAAGAGCTCCACGACCGGGGAGTCAAGACCCTTCCCATATCACTGGATGATTTCTATAAGCCCAGAGAGGCGGCGCCTTTTCTTCCCGACGGGACACAGAACCTGGAACTGCCGGAGCTGGTTGACACTGATTACCTGGTGGAATGCCTTAACGAGCTGCAAAAGCGGGGAAGGTTCCGTTTCCCTATCTTTGATTTCGTCAAAGGCCGCCGCAGCGAAAAGGAGCGGGAGCTCCAGTTTGACGAGCACACCGCCATTATCATCGAAGGACTTCACGCCTTAAACCCCCTCATCACCGAGAAAGGGCTCTTTAAAAACGCCCTGAAGCTTTATATCTCCATCAAGAGCGAGTATTACCTGAGAAATAAGCGGATGATCAGCACCCGGGAAATGCGGCTTGTGCGGCGGCTCATCCGGGACTACAACTTCCGGGGCTGCTCTCCGGAGGACACCCTCAGTATGTGGAAAAATGTGGTGGACGGGGAAGACCTTTACATCCGGCCTTTCCGGACGGGGGCCGATTTCTGGATCGATTCCCTCCACCTGTACGAGCCGTTGGCCTATCACGGGGCTTTTCTCGAACTGATTCAGGAAATCGACGAACAGAACGCCTATTACGGGCTGGCTGAGCAGCTGAAAGCCGCCATGGACTGTTTCCCCCAGATGGATCTTACCCTGATCCCCAAAGATTCCATGCTGCGGGAATTCATCATCTTGCCTTAGATGCATATTTACAGTTTATTATTGATTTGGGAAAAATTATGGCTTATAATGGGGATACCGGCAAAGGAGAACTCGCTGCCGGCTCATTCAAATGATTGCAACCGTTTCGGAAAGGACTGATACGATGGGTATTTTTGAAGATTTGATGGCAGGCGCCAAAAACGTAGTAGATTACGCGGGAAAGAAAACCGACGATGTGGTGGAGCTTTCCAAGCTCAAATACCAGAGCAGCCAGCTTTCGGGCGAGCTTCGCTCCCTGTACGAAAAGTTGGGCTGCGCGGTCTATTCGATGATGAAGTCGGAATACGATAATAACGAATTGATCGACTCTCTGGCCTCCGAAATCGAGGATGTGAAAAACACCCTTCACGACATCAACGAGAAAATCGCTGAGAAGAAAGAGCTTAAACTCTGCCCCGCCTGTGGAGCCAAAAACGATAAGGAAGCCTTCTACTGCATGAAATGCGGTAACCGGCTCGTCAATGTGGAACAGGACGCCGCTCCTGCCGAGGAGGCGAAACCGGAGGAAGCCTGCGGCTGCGGATGCTGCGGCGAAGAAGAGGACCACTCGGAAGAATAAAGGATGTTAAAAAATACCGCTGCGGAAGCTTTGAGAAGTTTTCGCAGCGGTATGGTTTGACCGTGCCATTTCCTCTGACATTAAATTAAGGGCAGCACAGCACAATTTTTGGCGTCGTTTGGTTTGTGTTTTTTCGGCTTTTTTTTAAAAAGCAATCACCGTCCATGCGGTTGTTGTTTGACCGGCCGAAAAGCCGTCTGCGCCATTCGGCTCTAAGAATTGTGCAGTGCCGCCATAGGAGTGTTTTGTTTGCAAAAGGGTAAGGGACAGAGCCTGCTGCAAGGCGCCAGCATTCTGGCGGCCGCCATGATCATCGTCAAGCTCATCGGGGCGATTTTTAAAATTCCCCTGGGGAACATCCTGGACGGCGACGGCATGGGGTATTTCTCCACTGCCTACAGCGTCTTTACCATGATTTTTGCCTTTTCGACGGCGGGCCTTCCGGCGGC
>CABUOE010000153.1 GCA_902493155.1 uncultured Eubacteriales bacterium | reverse complement strand
CCTAGCGGACAGCGTAAACCGCCGTTTTTTAAACGCCTACGGAGCTGCAGAAAAAGCGGTCACCCCCAATCTCGACCGGTTGGCGGAGCGGAGTGTCGTCTTTGACAACCACTGGTGCGGTTCCTCTCCCTGTATGCCGGCGCGGCGGGATATTCTCACCGGGCGGCTCAATTTCCTCGAGCGCCCCTGGGGCGGCATCGAGCCATTTGATCAGGTTTTGCCCTCCCTGCTATCGGAGCAAAACGTCTACACTCACATGGAGACCGACCATTTTCACTATACCGAAATCGGCGGCGAGAACTACTGGGGGCATTTTACTTCCTGGAATCTCCACCGCGGCGTCGAGCACGACACGGTAAACTGGGGGCCGGACAAGACGGGAATCCCTCACCCGGAGCGGCCGGAGGGCTTTTGCGGGCTCTATTCGCCGTCCTATGAAGTCACCAAATCCCTTTACGGCGGCAACCCGGAGAAATACTCCACCCCCCGCACCTACAATACGGCGGCCCAGTGGCTTCAGAAAAACCACGACGCCGACAACTTCCTCCTCTGGGTGGAGGGCTTCGATCCCCACGAACCCTTCGACGTGCCAAAAGAATATATGGATCTCTACGAGGACGACCACTTTGAAAACAGCGAGCAGACTTACTGGCCCCGCTATGAGCGCTCCGACGGCTACACTCCGGAGGAAATCGCCCATCTGCGGCGGCGGTACAAAGCACTTTTATCCATGACCGACCACTACATTGGAAAATTACTCGACGTCCTCGACCAAAACGATATGTGGAAGGACACCATGGTCATCTTCACCACCGATCACGGCTTCATGCTGGGCGAGCACGGCTTTTTCGCCAAATGTTACATGCCCGATTACAACGAGGTGTTTCACATCCCGCTGATGATTTCGATGCCGGGAATTAAGCCCGGCCGCTGCGGCGCTCTCACCCAGAACATCGACATGTTTCCCACCTTCCTGGAATTATTCGGCGTGCCGGAAAGCCGGTGCGTAAACCCCATCCACGGAAAAAGCCTGCTGCCGTTGCTGCGGGGAGAAGTGGAAAAACTCCGGGAAGCGGTTCTGTACGGCGTATTCGGCAAGACGGTGAACGTCACCGACGGCCGGTACACCTATCTGAAAAAACCGGTTACAGAGGATAACCAGCCTCTCACCATCTATGCATCGGTGATGGCGCTTTTAAACAAATACATCGGCCTTGATTCGGTAAAGCCGGAAGATTTCGGGAAAATTCGAATGGGGAAGGGATTAAGCTGGACTGATTACCCGGTTTACGAAGTCCCCACCGAGATCATCGACTGGGGAAACTACTGTCTCGACTTTAGGATTCTTCACCGGTTTGTGGAGGAGGATCTGCTGTTCGATTTGCAAAATGATTACGAGCAGAATCACAATATACACGATGAAGCCCTTAAGGAAAAAATGAGCGTCCTTATGCGGCAGGCTATGTTGGACTGTCAGAGCCCAGATGAGCAATTTGTGCGGATGGGAGTGTAACGGTCAAAAGAACAGGGGAGGTTTTACCTCCCCACTGCATTTTCCAAAAAATTCGTTGTTTTCCTTGAAGCCGCGAAAAGCCGTTCCCTTAAGGCGAAAAGTTCTTTCTTCTCGAAAATGTCCGCGGCTTCACGGAAGGAAACGATTTTTTATCTCTAAATGGCATTTTTTGAATTATATTTTATACACTAAATTATATACATACTTTTTTACGTAATATATGCAAGAAAAAAGCTAATAAACAAAAAAAATCTGTATCCGAGTTTTTTCGACAAATAAAATATCCTCATTTTGTTATAATAAACCACGTGATAGAATGTTATTCAAAAAGCGGGCACAGTGAGAAATCATGAAGGCCGGGTCCAAAACGGAATTTGTTTCCGTGAAAGTGTACGGACGGCAGAAATGCTGCCCGTATATTTTTTTCTATAATTTTAGTAGTAATATATCGGTCCAAAGACGGAATACAGCACGGCGATGACAAAAATATTGAGGGAGACAATAATCAGTGTTTTTAAAATGCGATGATCTTCTCTTTCCATAAAAACTCTCCTTTTTGTGCGGCAGCTTTTTTAGCATACCCCGCTTGGAGAGATTTTTTCTTTTGGATGGATACAGATAAAGAAAAATACCGCTCCATTTTATCTGCTCTAAAAAACATTTTGCATATCTCTTGACAAGAGAATCCTCTATTTGATAGAATAGAAAAAATGAAATCTCCCGAACAGTGTCCGCCGCCGGGTGGCATTGTTCTTTTGGGACAAACTGAACGTATCGTTAGGCCTTTGGATACAGGTCTGACGATTTTTTTATGTGCAGAGGGAGGAACTTTTTCCGATGATTGGACAGAAATCCATTTTCAAAACCATTTTTCACTATATTTCGATGAATATATGCAGCATGATCGGGCTGTCCTGCTACATTCTGGCCGACACCTATTTTATCGCAAACGGGGTGGGCAGCGACGGGCTTGTCGCCCTCAACATCGCCATTCCGGCGTACAGCCTGGTCAATGGGATAGGATTACTGCTGGGGATTGGCGGCGCGACCGTGTTTGCCATCGCCCGGGGGGCGGGGGACTCGGAAAAAGGCAACCGGATTTTCTCTCAGGTTTTGGTAATCGCGGCGGCGCTGGGGGCGTTTTTTTCGCTGACGGCATTTTTGTTTGCCCGGCCCATCGCCTCCATGCTGGGGGCCCATCCCAGCATTCTTCCGCTGACTGAAAAATACCTCAGAACAACCATGGGGTTTTCGTTGGCTTTTGTTCTCAACAACGTGATGGTCGCCTTTGTGCGAAACGACGGAAAACCCAATCTCGCCATGGCAGCCATGCTGTCGGGGAGCATTGCAAACATCATTTTCGACTACATTTTGGTGTTTCCGGCTGGACTGGGGATGTTCGGCGCGGCCCTTGCTACCGGCTTTTCGCCGGTTATCAGCCTGTGTATCCTGTCCATACACCTGATTCGCCGGCAGAATCATTTCCATTTCAAGCGGCCTCGTTTCTCCTTTGAAGAGCTGCGGAGGGTTGTGGGTTCCGGTACGCCGTCGTTTATTTTAGAGCTGTCAAACGGCATCGTCATCCTGGTTTTCAACATGGTGCTGCTGTCCATTTCAGGGGACACGGCTGTGGCGGCTTACGGCATCATCGCAAACGTCGCCTTGGTCTGCGTTTCGATTTTTACCGGCATCGGGCAGGGAATCCAACCGGTGGTCAGCCACTGCTACGGGGCGGGGGATTTTGGCTCTGTCCGAAAGGCGCTTATTTGCGGCGTGGGGCTCAGCCTCCTATGTGGATGCTTGCTCATGGGGATCGGGCTGCTTTTCCCGGAGCCCATCATCGCCGCGTTTAACCGGGAAAACGACCCCGTTTTGGCGGGAATGGCACTGGAGGGGATGCGGATTTACTTTATCTCTTTCCTGTTCGCCGGGGTGAGCATCGTGCTGACGGCCTATTTTGCCGCCTCTGCAAAGCCTTTTCCCTCGCTGGTCCTTTCGCTTTTAAGGGGGATTGCGGCGGTGGTGCCTTTGGCGCTCATTTTGCCGAGAATATTCGGGCTAAACGGAGTTTGGGCGGCGGTTCCGGCAGCGGAGGCCATTACGCTGATAGTGGGCGTGGCGTTTTATGTAAGAAGCCGCAGGAAAAATCGCGAAACCGCCGCACAGGCAGGAAACTAATATACTGCACAAATTCCTTATGTAAATTCACTGCAAAATGTACGAAAAAAGTGGGTATCCTTCATTGAATCTTTCTGCTTGTTATGCTATACTCAAGTTGACAAGAAACGGACAATCTTTTTAGACGGAGGATTTGCAATGACCTGCAAAGGGATTATTTTTGATATGGACGGCACCCTTCTCGATTCCATGGGCTACTGGAACCGCATCGGAGAGTTCTTTTTAGCTTACCACAAACTGCCCAAAGACCCTGACTTTACCAAAAAGGTTTCCCAGATGAACGTCGGCCAATTGCGGGAATATATCAACAAGCGATACGGCTTCCATTATGATAAGGAGAGTTTTTATAGAGAATACCACGAGATCATGGAGCCGGTGTATCTCACGATGGTACAGCCCAAACCCTATGTGCGGGAGTTTTTGAAATATCTGAAGGAGAAGGGGGTCAAAACCTGTATCGCCACTGCCACACGGCATTCCACTGCGGAGATGGCCCTTCGGCATTTAGGTTTGATGGACGACGTTGAATTTATGATTTCCTGCTCCGATGTGGGGGCCGGAAAAAACCGTCCGGATGTCTATCTCAAGAGCTGCGAGATGCTGGGGCTTTCCGTTTCGGATGCGGTTGTGTTCGAGGATGTCCCCATGTGTGTGGAAACGGCAAAGAAGGCCGGCTTCAAGGTGGTGGGCGTGTTTGACGAGTACGCTCCCGAGGGGGACAACGCCCTCTTGGAAAAAATCAGCGACCGATACATTGTGGGCTACGACGAGCTGCTCCCCTACGCAAAGGCGGAAAAGGCTGTGAGCTGCGCCGTATAAATCCGTTATTTTGTACCGCAAAGCCTGTTATGGGGTTTGCGGTACTTTTTCTTTCATTGTCAGGCTGCGTCGTTTTGCGTCTTTTCCTTCTGCTTTCCACATATATATGGGATGAAAACGTTGAGGAGGGGCAGCCTATGAATCAAGAGAAAGCAGAAAAAATCCCAGTTGCGGCATCGGAACCTTATCCGCCGATTAAAGTGGAGGGAAAAAACCATCATTACGCCCAGCTGTTGGGACGGGATTTGGCCTCGTCCTGGGGGGAAATGTCGGCTATCTACGGATATCTTTACCAGCATTGGATTTTAAACAACCCCCAGGCCGCGCTGCAGACGGTTTTGTTTCGGATTGCAAAAGTGGAGATGCACCATTTGAACATTTTGGGACAACTGATCCGGATGCTGGGAGGGGACCCCAAGTGTATGTATTCCTCCGGACACAACCCGATGGTATGGAATGGCAACATGGTCAATTACAACAAAGGTATTCGTCAAATTTTAAGCTATGATATCGTGTCTGAGCAGTCTGCCGCCGACGGATATCTCAAACAGGCGCAGATCATCAAAGATCCCCATGTTTCCGCTATGCTGCGCCGGTTGGCACAGGACGAATTGATACACCGGGATATTTTCAGCGGTTTTTTAAAGGGAATAGGGGTGAGTAAATAGGTTTTGGGCATACTATTCCTATCTTTCGGGAGAGGATGATGATATGCACAGCGGTTTGGGATTTTTCCACGCGAAAATTCAGTCGATACCGATGAAGGAAGCCCTCAAAAAATTGGAAAAACGGGAGGATCCAATCACCCTGTTGGATGTAAGGCTGCCCTATGAATACGAAAAGGGACATCTCAAGGGCAGTATCAACATCCCGCTTTCCCAGCTGGAACGGGCCAAAACAAAAATCGGCGACAAGGATCAAAAGCTCTTTGTCTATTGCCGCACCGGAGCCCGCAGCGCGCAGGCCTGCGCCATTTTAATGAAGATGGGATTTTCAAATCCCGTTAACATCGGAGGCATCGAGGAAGTCGATCAAACGGAAAAGATTTTTGAATCCTGATATCCTGTTGGAGCTGTTGTGTGCGTTGGGCAAATAACAGCCCGTTCATCTGTAAAAAACCCGGCTTGATAGCCGGGTTTTTTGTCGTTTGCTTTAAGAGGACTGTGCAGGCGCTTTT
>CABUOE010000152.1 GCA_902493155.1 uncultured Eubacteriales bacterium | reverse complement strand
CGCTGGCCTGTACCTATCAGGCGATCTCCGGCGCTGGCAAGACCTTTGAGACGATGCCGGAAATCCTCGACAACATCATCCCCTACATCGGCGGGGAAGAGGAAAAGAGCGAACAGGAACCCTTGAAAATTTGGGGTAAAGTCGAAGGGGACAAAATCGTCAATGCTACCGAGCCGTCTATTACTGCTCAGTGCCTGCGGGTTCCCGTCAGCGACGGACACACCGCTGCTGTTTTCGCTAGATTTGAGAAAAAGCCGGAAATCGAGGACATCAAAAAGATCTGGGCCGAATTCAAAGGCCCTGCCCAGGAATTGAATCTCCCCTCCGCCCCCAAACAGTTTTTGCACTACTTTGAAGAGGATAACCGTCCTCAGGCGAAGCTTGACCGGGAACTGGAAGGCGGCATGGCGGTTTCGGTGGGACGTCTCCGCCCCGACAGCCAGTACGACGTGAAATTTGTCTGCCTGTCCCACAACACGCTGCGCGGCGCTGCCGGCGGTGCGGTTTTGCTGGCGGAATTGTTGGCTGCAAAGGGCTATCTCGATTAAGGGACGTCAAAGCGATGCATACTACTGTCATAAGTCCATATAAACGGACGGCATGAATTTTCTGAAAAGGGTTCCCAATCCCGTATTTGGGCTGTAAAACCCCGTTTTCACCGGGAAAGACCGGTGAGGCACTATATCGATACGATCTTTGGAGGGTCATACCCATGAAAAAAACCATTTTTACCGGAGCCGGTATTGCCGTCGTTACTCCGATGAAACAGGACGGTTCCATCGACTGGGAAAGCTACGGCCGGATGCTCGACTGGCAGATTGAAAATAAGGCCGACGCCATTATCGTCTGCGGTACTACCGGCGAATCGTCCACTTTAAACGACGAGGAACACATTGAATCCATCCGCTTTGTCCAAAACCATGTAAACGGCCGTATTCCGGTCATCGCCGGGGCGGGCAGCAACGAGACGGATTACGCCATCAAGCTGGCCAAGGAATCCAAAGCCATGGGTGTGGACGGAATCCTGGTCGTCACCCCATACTACAACAAAACTTCTCAGCGGGGGCTCATCGCCCATTATAACGCCATCGCCGACGCAACCGACCTGCCGCTCATCGTCTACAGCGTCCAAAGCCGCACAGGCTTAAATGTCACGCCCGCCACCTGCAAGGAGCTTTCTAAGCACCCCAACATCGTGGCCATCAAGGAAGCAAGCGGCAATATCTCTCAGGTGGCATCCATCCGTCACCTCTGTGGCGACGATCTGGATGTGTATTCCGGCAATGACGATATGATTACCCCCATCCTGTCTTTGGGTGGAAAGGGCGTTATTTCGGTGTTGGCCAACGTCTGCCCCAAGGAGACCCACGATATCTGTCAGCTCTACTTTGACGGCAAAGTCAAGGAAGCCGAGAAGATGCAGCTTGACTATCTCGACCTGATTCACGCCCTGTTTATCGATGTGAATCCCATTCCCGTCAAGGAGGCGGTTGCCGCTATGGGCTTTGGCACCAACTTCTGCCGAATGCCCCTTTACGGCATGGCGGACGGTGATAAAAAGGTTCTCATGGACGCCATGAAGGCCCACGGGCTTCTGTAACTTTAAAACGCGTATCACAAAAGCCTGAAACAGCCGTTTCAGGCTTTTGGAGTACCCAGCGGAGAATTTCCCGGGAAATTGGGAAGACTTCTGTGTGAAAAGAAAGGATTGTTTCAATGAAGGATATACTGCTTTGCGGCTGTCAGGGGAAAATGGGCCATGTGGTCCGCGCCTGCGTCGCCCAGAGGGAGGACTGCCGCATCGTGGCGGGTGTGGACGTAAACGCCGACGCTCCGGCAGATTTTCCGGTCTATCAAAACGCCAAGGACTGTCAGGAAAAGGTGGACGTCATCATCGATTACTCCCATCCCAACTCGCTGGACGGGCTTTTGGAGTACGCGTTCGACAAAAATGTCCCAATTGTGCTGGCCACTACTGGCTACCACCCCGACCAGATTCAGAAAATTGAGGAAGCAGCGAAAAAAATCCCGATTTTCTTTTCCTTTAACATGTCTTTGGGCATCAACCTGCTGGCGGAACTCGCCAAAAAGGCGGCTGCGTTTTTAGGCGACCAGTTCGACATTGAAATCGTCGAGAAACACCACAACCGGAAAATCGACGCCCCCAGCGGCACAGCACTTTTGCTGGCCGACGCTATCAACGAGGCCATGGACAACAAAGAAGTCTATATCTATGACCGGCATTCCGTCCGGAAAAAACGGGAGAAAAACGAGATCGGCATCTCTTCTATCCGGGGCGGCACCATCGTGGGCGAGCACGAAGTCATCTTTGCCGGGCACGACGAGATCCTGACTCTTTCCCACACTGCCATGTCCCGGGAGATCTTCGCCGTCGGTTCCATCAACGCGGCGATTTTTATGAGCAGCCAGCAGAAGCCCGGTCTGTACCGGATGTCGGACTTGCTGTAAAAGGCTTATTTTACTTCGCGACAGCTTAGTAGTAAAGCATTTTCCCTTTTCAGGCAGAATAAGCTGTAACATACCGGTTTAAGGAGGTATTGACATGAAAACAATCACGGCTATTACCACTACTGAAGACGTAGCGCTGGTCACTTTGAGCAAAGTTCCTGCCAAGGTGGATTTCATTTCTCGGATTTTTGATGCGCTTAACGAAGAAGGGGTTATTGTGGACATGATTTCCCAGACTGCCCTCACCGGCGAGTACGTTTCCATTTCCTTTACTGCGAATGGAGAGGATATCGGCAAAATCATGGAGCTTTCCCAGCGGATCAGTCAGAAAAATCCCTCCATCCGGCCGCTTGTCAGCAACGGAAACGTGAAGGTTTCCCTCTACGGGGAGGAGATGCCCAATCGTTACGGCGTGGCGGCGGAGGTGTTCCGCGTCCTGCGGGAGTGCGAGACCGATATTTTGATGATTACCACCTCGGCCACCGATATTTCGCTGCTTTTGGACAGTGCGTCCAGCGAACAGTGCATCGACGCTCTGAAAAAGGCTTACGATTTGTAAAAAAAATGTGAACGAGCGAGAATAAACTTGTCTTTTGACCCAAATTCTGCTATACTATTACACGCATTACGCACGCACATTTTTATTGCGCAGGGTGCCAAACTGTATTGGTAGCGCGATTATATTGTGCGGAGGATGGCAGGGGAGACCCTGACCAAATAACCAAATTTAGGAGGGCTACCATGGGAGTAGTATCTATGAAACAGCTTCTGGAAGCTGGCGTACACTTTGGTCACCAGACCAGAAGATGGAACCCGAAAATGGCACCGTACATTTTCACTGAAAGAAACGGCATTTACATCATCGACTTGCAGAAAACTGTCAAGAAGCTGGACGAAGCTTATATGTTCGTCCGCGACGTGGCGCAAAACGGCGGCGAAGTTTTGTTCGTCGGCACCAAGAAACAGGCCGGTGATTCCGTCAGAGAAGAAGCAGAGCGCTGCGGCATGCACTACGTCAACGCCCGTTGGCTCGGCGGTATGCTGACAAACTTCAAGACCATCACCCGCAGAATCGACAGACTGGCTCAGCTCCGCAAGATGGAAGAGGACGGCACCTTTGAGCTGCTTCCCAAGAAAGAAGTCATCAAGCTGAAGCTGGAAATCGATAAACTGGAAAAATTTATCGGCGGTATCAAGAATATGAAAACCTTGCCCGCCGCTTTGTTCATCGTAGACCCCAAGAAAGAGAAGATCGCGGTTGCTGAGGCCAGAAAGCTCCACATCCCGATCGTCGCTATCGTCGATACCAACTGTGACCCCGACGAAGTCGACTACGTCATCCCTGGCAACGACGACGCTATCCGTGCGGTCAAGCTGATCGCTGGCGCTATGGCGAATGCTGTTATGGAAGGCCGCCAGGGCAGCGCTGACGCTGCGGAAGAGGCTCCCGAAGCACCCGCCGAGGAAGCTGCCGCTGAATAATTTTTAGAGGAAACGTTTCCAAAATGCCCGGAGGATTCTTCGGGCATTTTGATAAGATTAGGAGGAATAAATTATGGCATTCACTGCTAGCGATGTAAAAAACCTGCGTGAAAGAACCGGCTGCGGCATGATGGACTGTAAAAAAGCCCTCACCGAGGCCAATGGCGATATGGATAAAGCAATTGAACTGCTCCGTGAAAAAGGATTGGCCGCCGCTGCGAAAAAATCCGGCAGAATCGCGGCTGAAGGCCTGGTTGTCTCTGTTGTGGAAGGCAACGTAGGCGTAGTTTTGGAAGTCAACGCCGAGACTGACTTCGTCGCCAAGAACGCCGACTTCGTCGCGTTTGTAAACAGCGTTGCACAGACCATCATCAAAGAAAATCCCGCTGATTTGGCAGCTCTCAATGACATGAAATGCGTTGGCACCGACATGACTGTTGCCGAGGCTCTCCGTGAGAAAATCCTCGTCATCGGCGAGAATATGAATATCCGTCGTTTTGAGCGCCTCGAGGGTGCTCTGGTTCCTTACGTACACGGCGGCGGAAAAATCGGCGTTATGGTACAGTTTGACACCGATTGCGCTGATAAAGACGGTTTCATCACCTGTGGTAAGGACATCGCCATGCAGGTTGCTGCTGCGGCTCCTCAGTACCTCTCCAAGGACGAGGTTCCCTCCGAGGTCGTGGAAAAGGAGAAAGAAATTCTTACCGCTCAGGCTATCAATGAGGGAAAACCCGCTGCGATCGCTGAGAAAATGGTCAACGGCAGAATCGCCAAATACTACAAAGAAGTCTGCCTGCTGGAACAGCCCTTCATCAAGGACGACGAGATCACCGTTGCAAAATACGTGGAGAACGTGGCCAAAGAGTTGGGCGGAAGTTTAGTTCTCACAAAATTCGTCCGCTTTGAAAAGGGCGAAGGCCTTGAGAAGAGAGAAGACAACTTCGCCGACGAAGTTGCCAGCATGATGAAATAATCGACGTTTCACCGAATTCAATAAGGGGCATCGCCCCGTCATTCAACAGGCGACTGAGGCGTTAGTTCCTTGGATTTCAGCGGGGGATTGCGTCCTCTGCTGAAAGACTAGTATGGAACCCGCCTAAAGAGGCGGTGACATCAGTCGCGGTTACAAAGGGCGTTTTACCGGCCGCAGCAATGCGGGGTGAAAGCGCCCTTTTCGTTTTATGAGGTCATATGATGGTTACCTATGCGATTTTGGCAAACCCCGGCCACAACCGGGTTTATTTTGATGCTTCAAAAGAGCTATCCTTAGCGGAACTGGAGATTGCCAGCCAGGCTTTTTCGACTGACTGCGGAAATATCCGCTGTGAGGAGGTGGCAGGCATTCTCTATTACATGCTGGACGCAGGGGAAATGCTTACCCACCGGGAAGTGGGGATTTTGTCCCGACTCTCCTTTTGCTACGCGATTTTTACAGCGGGGACCGCTGACGAAGGCGAAAAAATACTCCGGCCTGTTCGGAAGGCGGACGCCGCCTTTTTCAATCCAAGCGTCAGCACCATCTTAAAATACAGCGGCAAGACCAATGAGCTGTTCACCCGGACGATGCTGAACGCCGCCCTTTACTCCAGCGATTTTGCCAAGTCAGATGATCGTATCTGCCTGTTGGACCCGATTTCCGGCAAGGGTACCACCTTGTATGAAGGCTTAGTCTGCGGATTTGACGTTTCCGGCATGGAAATCGGGGAAAGTGCGGTTCACGACGCCTGCGTCTATTTCAAGAACTATC
>CABUOE010000151.1 GCA_902493155.1 uncultured Eubacteriales bacterium | reverse complement strand
TCGCCTGAAATGGAATAATTAGAACTAAGTAAGCCCATAACGGCCTTGCATACCGTCGTTTTTCCTGCCCCAGAGCTGCCCACAATGGACAACATTTCTCCTCCATCTATTGAAAAAGAAATGTCCTCTGCAATTTCTTCACCCGTTTTGAGAGTAATAGTGAGATCTCTGACGTCAAGAAACACTGATCTGGTCCTCCTTGCCAATAAAATCCCGAATACCTTCACCTAATAAATTGAAGCCCGCACAACAGATAATGAGGCATATGCCGGGATAAACAATTAGGGCGGGATTTGTATAAATGCTGTTTCGAGCGTCATTAAGCATGGCTCCCCACTCCGGAGTACCAGCAATGAGGCCCACACCCAAAAACGCAAAACTTGATACCGATAAAATTGCTGATGCTATTCCCGTGGTAAAATAGACAACAAACTGTGGCAACACATTCGGGATAATGTGGTGAAGTACGATCCGCATTGCAGATGCACCAGATACTCTTGCAGATTCTACATACCCCTTTCCACACTCGACCTTTGCATAAGAACGCGCCATGCGTAAGAACCACGCAGACATAGAAATACCAATTGCAGTGATAATGCTCGCAACAGAATTGTTAATAACTGACACTAATGACATTGCTATTACTAAAAGCGGAAATGCCATAAATATATCGCACAACAAGCGGATGACCTCATCTATTAGGCCGCCTTTATAAGAAGAGTAGCATCCAATAAACAATGCAATCGCTGCTAGTACTATTAGCACAGGCACAGTAAGGCTAAGTGAATATCGCGCTCCATAAATTAAGCGCGAAAGCTCACAGCGCCCCATCTGATCGCATCCAAGAGGATACTCGGATGATGGCGGGGCATTTTTTAGTGCAAGGTTTGTTGCATTTGGATCATTTGGGGCAAGGAGAGGGGCAGTTATTGCAATACAAACAAATAACGCAATAAGTAAAACACCAATGACAATTTGTGGATGTTTCCTCATACACGTTTCCTCCTATACGCAGGGCAAATGATACCCGAGAAGATGTCCGCTACAGTATTAAAAAGGACAAATGAGATTGCGCAAATAAGTACCACACCCGATATTCCATATACATCCATACTTTCGCATGCTTCAGTTAAATAGTATCCAAGACCCCGAATGGAAAAGACAGTTTCTATCAGTGCAGAGGTTCCAAAAACTGATGCGCAATATTGTGCGAAAAGTGTTATGGCCGCTGGAAATGCGTTCCTCAGGACCTCGCCGTATATAATTTTAGATGTGGAAAACCCCCTCGCTTTAGAGTAAGTAACATAGTCACTTTTTAATTCGTTTATTACAGCAGCTCGCAAAACCCTGATTGAAATACAAGCAATTGGAATGGCAATGGAAACAGATGGCAATATAAGGGATTTAATACTCCCGTCTGAAATTACACTAAATATCGGAATCTCAACTGCAAAAGCAATCAACAAAATGAGTGCCAGCCAAAAACTCGGAACACATATCCCAATTATGCAGATAACTCTTGTTGCGTGGTCAAATACTTTGTCTTTCCATATGACAGAAAACGCCGATAATAAAACAGTTAAAATAGCAACCCAGAGCATAGACATAATCACTAACATACATGTAACAGGAAGTGCATCTCTAATATTATCAATGACAGGTTTTCGATTGGTAATTGAAATACCCAAGTCCCCGGTAAGTAGTCCTTTTATATAATCTGCATATTGCTCAGAGAGTGTACCATCCAGGCCAAGTTCAACTCTCATTGCTTGGATTTGATCTTCTGTTGCGAACAATGTAGTCTTTCTTACAAGCATTTCTGCCGGATCTGTACCGGTAAATATCTGCAAACAAAAACTGAGAGTAACGACTCCTAAAATCACAATTAGCAAGGTTATAATGCGTTTTGCAATGCGTGCGCAGATCCCCATACTGTACAACTAATTTGCCTCCATTCGCCCACGGTTAGGCTCCGCTAACTTATGCCCCTAAAAAGAACCGCTGAATGCGGTTCTTCTCGTCAATCTCTAATTCATATCAATTATGGTAGCACAAGATTGCATGTTCGTCTATAACCGTTTAGGTCAAGCCTTAATCCATTTAGGTCACGAATATTTCATGCGATATGCGATTGGAGTCATTTCATATACTGATTTGAATGCCCCAGAAAACTTCCCTTGATTTTCATACCCTGCAAGACTAGCAATTTCGCCCACACTCAATGCTGGCTCAGATCTAAGTAATTCCGCAGCAGCCTCCATTCGTTTCCTTTTCATAAACGTGCCTAGAGAAGCACCGGAAATTGACTTAAAGCAGCGTTTCATGCTTGATTCCGAAACCCCATAAATCTCTGCTATCTCAGAAATGTTTTTTTGTGTAAAAGGATTTTCAATAATATACTGATAGACCTGTTGAGTCCGCCGGGATACTTTCTCCGTAAACTGTTGAGGCGGCTCCACATAACTGTTATCCAGTTTGCTTAATAAAAGTAAGATTTCCAGGATTTTCAGCCAGTAATATGGCAATCTTATCTGGTTCTCAACGCTCAATATCTCTGTAAAAATATGGTCAATTTTTTGTTTGGATTTTATTAAAAGAACACGGCCTTCCGGGCATAGGGTTGTGCGGATTTTTTGCAAGTCTATACGCCACCTAGAGAATTCATCGTTGAGGGTCGTCTGCGCTGTTTCTAACTCCAAGAGAATGGTTATACCCTTATACTTATTGAAAGGGATTCTTGAATTGACAATAATCTGTCTATCATGGTATAGGCCAGATATACTTAAATCCTTTTCACCCAAAAAGGTGATTCCACCTCCGACCATTTCTACTTCGTGTCCACCCTCAAGGCAATAATTTATTTCCAAAAAGTCCTTTTGGACATTCAGTGGTTGAAAGCAAGAACTTAGGTTTAATTCATTAAAGGACAGTTGAATGCCTGGCGCAATATTATAGCAGTGCATCTCTCCAGCACCACTCTCATCCTCGTATCGCCGGAGGGTATAAAACTGGCGGGGCGTATCATCTGTATAATAGAATGCTCTGAATTCCGGAATATCAACAACATCAGCCATACTTATTCGCCCTTCCTGGAAATCGTGATTGACTAAAGAAAATGATAACGCAAGTGTATCCTAATTTCAATAGGAATTAAAAGTGAGGCGGTTGCTTCATGAACCGCTTTTACTTTTATCTCTATATAGTTATTCCACATCTTGAGTTAGTTTGAGTAAATTTAATTAGTTGTAACTGTAGCAGTATCAGGATTAACAAAAGATATTGTGATTCCTTTATTTTGGGCATATCTCACCGTCTGCATAGTCCCAGACCGCAAATTCCGCTCATTATCGTAGACCGCTACCAGATAATCCGCGTGATCCACCATGTAGCAGTTCCGCTTAATATAGTTCTCCCGGCAGTCCTCTTTTCCTATCACTACACAGTCGGAACACATCCGCAGGAGGAAGTCCATCCGGCGCTTGCTCCGCTCATCCCATTTTGAATCGTGCCCCTCAAAGGGCAGCACCACCACCAGTTCTATATCTCCATATCCCGGCTGTTCTTTCAGCCGCAGAATCAATTCACCAGCCCACATATCCACACCCAGGGCGCCGCCCACATAATACCGGCGTACTCCATGTTCATCGTACAGCCTCTTGAACTGCTCCAACATGGCCCGCTTTATTTTTTTGCACAGCGAATAGTCCTCGCTGTATTTGAACTTGAACCGGCTCGGCCGGTGGCCTGTTACCGCACAGGCAGCTTGCCTCATAAAATCACCCTCTTGTCCATACATTTTCTCCTTTTACACACATACAAAGCTAAAATAACGTAAATAATGCGTTATAAGCAGCGGTATATGGAGAATTATAACACAATCAATGTTCCTTATCCAGAAAACCTATCTGCTATGCTAATGAGTAGTGAGGTGAGAGTATGGATGAGGCATTTATCCGCAGCCGGATCACAGAACTGCGGCTGAAAAAGGGCGTGTCAGAATATCAAATGAGCTTGGATTTAGGGCAAAACCGCAGCTACATCCAGGCGATTTCTTCCGGCCGGGCGCTCCCATCCATGAAGCAGTTTCTCAATATCTGCGAATATTTCGAGATCACGCCGCTCCAATTCTTCGATTCCGAGGAAGTCAACCCGCAGCTTATGAAAAAGGCATTGGACGGCATGAGAACGCTGAAGGACGAGGACCTAATCATGCTGATCGGCTTTATCAACCGGCTGCAATCCTGACAAGGCGGGGGCTGAGGCCCCTGCTTTTATTTTGCTTGTTTGAACGGCGCCTATTACTTTTCTTTTCATCCGGTAAGTATCTGTTCACCTGTACGGTTCAAGGGGGTACAAAAATGGACTGCCCCCCAGTCCACGCAGCATCCGGGCGGCATTTTTGCCGCCCGGTCTTTCTTTCAAACCCATTGACAAAAGAGTAAGCCGGAAAAAGAAAAAGGGCGGACTGCTCCCCAGGCGTGGAGTCAGGCGCTGAAGAATGGACGGCTTTCTCTACTTCTTCGTCCGGCATAGGCGGTTCCGATTCGGTGGGCTGCTCCGGCGTGGACGGCTGCGGTGCCTCGGAACAAAGGGTATAGAGGTTGCTGGTCTGGCCGCCGTTTTTGCGCTCGTCAAACCGTGCCTGCTTGATGATGTAGCCAGCTTCCACCAGCTCGTCTAGCGCCCGCTTGACCGTAGAGATACCATAGCCGCACTTGGCGGCTATGGTCTTGATGGACGGAAAACACTCACCCTCCTTGTTGCAATGCAGAACAAGGACTTGAAGCACCAGCCGCGCTCTCGGCCGCAATTCAGAGGAAAACGCCCTCTCCATGTATTCAAACTTTGCCATTCTGTGATCCTCCCATTCTGATCCTCTCTTTGTTACAGCCGCCGTTCTCCCATGATATACGGCTCCACCAGGCGCTTATACAACCTCCCGTTGGTCCGTTCTGCAAATAGGTTATGGGATGCCTCCGCCATTTCCATCTCACCGCCAAACAGCTCCCGGCAGTATTCCCGGAACTCTCCCGGCACACTGATGGCCACCGGGCGTACTTCCAGCCCGCCGCAGATCTCCAGCGCCTTGTGAAAGGCCGGAATCTCATAGGGCAGGACGCTCCCGCACAACAGCCGGTGATCCGCCTCCCGGAACACAGAGGTGGGCGCCTGCATCACACCGCAGTCGTAGATGATAAACTGATACTCCCGGTCCGGCTCATTGGTCAGGTAGCAGTCGATCCCATCAATCGTGTAATGTTCGCCAGTAGGGGCCGCCTCATAGACATTGAGCAGGAGCTGGAGGTGCCGGTTGGTGTTGACCTCAATGTAGGCGACCTCCGCACCTCTGGCAGTCAACCACGCCGCCAGATTGAACGCCGTCACCGTTACGCCGCTTCTGCGCTGCGTCCCTGCAACGGCAATACGGATATTTTTAGCGTTCCAACGGTAGGGGATGATCTCGGCCTCCGGTTCAGGAGCCGGTTCCCGTTGGGATTCTGGCTGGCTTGACACAGGCATAGGCGTCACATACCGCTGCATCCCTTCATCGGAAAGGGCCTCTTTCAGCTCGTCGGCGGCTTCCTCCAGCGTTTCCGCTGTAATCAGATTCACCACTCCAATGGATAAAAGCTGCTGGATACAACCACTCATATCCTCACAGCCGGACAGAATCACGATGATACGGGCAGAAAACATCATCTGGAAGGACCTCAAAGCCAGGGTGAAGTC
>CABUOE010000150.1 GCA_902493155.1 uncultured Eubacteriales bacterium | reverse complement strand
AGGATGCGGGAATCGTCAGCGTCAGGCGTATCGGCACCATGAATTTCTATTACCTGAACCCGCAAAAAAGCACCCTTGTCCGCATCCGCAGCCTCATGGCGCGGGTGGATGAGCTGATGCAGCTTGCCGGCAGGAAGCCCTGCTGACGATTCGGGTATTCTGACAGAAAGGAGAGGCATATGCACAAAGAAAAGAAAAGCGGCATGTACAAGGTAGCAAGGTTCATCGTCCAGAAGCGGAAAGCCTTCCTCCTGCTATTTGTCGTCGGCATTATCTACAGCGTTATCTGCATCCCAAAAGTTTCCGTCAACTATGACATCACCAAATACCTCCCCGAAGACACCGACACCCGTCGAGGGCTTACCATTATGGAGGAAGAGTTCACTACCTATGGGACAGCCAACGTACTGGTAAAAAACATCACCTACGAGACGGCCGAAGAGATAAACCAGGAGTTTCAGGCCATTGACGGGGTCAAAATGGTGGAGTTCGATGATACCGAGGACCATTATAAGGACTCTGCCGCGTTGTACGCCGTAACTTTAAAGGAAAGCGGCGAAACCGACAATAACCTGGCCGCCATGGAGGCGGTGCGTGAGGTGGTCGGGCCTTACGACAGCTACATAGCAACCGAAATCGGAAACTCCCTCACCAACATGATCCAGAAGGAGATGGCCCTCATCCTCATTGTAGCGGTGGTGGTCATCGCGGTGGTACTGCTGTTCACCTCCCGAAGCTATATGGAGCTTCCCGTCTTTTTCCTGGTGTTCGGGTCGGCGGCAATACTGAACATGGGCACCAACTACTGGTTCGGGGAGATCTCCTTCGTCACAAACTCCATCGCCGTGGTGCTCCAGCTTGCGCTGGCCATCGACTACGCCATCATCTACTCCCACCGGTTCATGGACGAAATGGAGTCAAATCCCCCGGAAGAGGCGGCCATCGAGGCGTTGTCAAAGGCCATCCCGGAGATTTTCTCCAGCTCTTTGACCACCATTTCGGGGTTGGTGGCGCTGATGCTCATGCAGCTCAAAATCGGCTTCGACATGGGTATCGTCCTTTCAAAGGGCATTGTGTTCAGCCTGTTGTCGGTATTTTTGCTGATGCCGGGGCTTGTGATGCTCTTTAATAAGCCCATCCTCAAAACCCGCCACAAATCGCTGGTGCCGAAGCTTAGGTTCTGGGGCAAAGCGGTGGTGAAAACGAGATTTGTCATTCCGGTCATTTTTGCGGTAGTGCTGGTGGGGAGCTTTGTGCTGCAAAACTTCTGCCCCTACGTTTTTTCCGAGGAATCCTTAAACAGCAGCAAGAAAACCGAGACCGCTATTGCCACCGAGCAGATCAACGAAGTGTTTGGCGGAGCCAACATGCTGGCAATTTTAGTGCCTCAGGGGGATTACGAAAAAGAGGCGAAGCTTTTGGAGCTGGTCGGAAAAGAGGATATGGTGGCCTCGGCCATGGGGCTTGCGAACATCTCCATCAACGACGACTACACCCTGACGTCGAAGCTCTCCCCCCGGCAGTTTTCCGAGCTTTCCGAGATGCCGGTGGAGGTCATAAGGCTCCTCTACCAGGCCTACGGGCTGTTTCATGAGGAGTACGCCGCTTTGAGCGACGTGGACCAGTATAAGGTCCCCGTCATCGACATGTTCAGCTTTCTCATCGAACAGCAGGAGTCGGGGCTCATCAGCTTGGACGGCGAGGCCGGAGACAAAATCGCCGAGCTGGGCGATTTGCTGAACGAAGCCAAGGGTCAGCTCCAGGGGGAGCATTACTCTAGGCTTGTTTTCAATATCGACGGGCCGGTGGAGGGCGACGAAGTGTTCGCCCTACTGGACCGGGTAAGGGCTGACGCCCTGAGCTTTTACGAGAACCCCATTTTGGTGGGCAACTCCACAAACTGCTACGATCTCCACGAATCTTTCCAGGGGGATAACTTAAAAATCAGCATTTTAACCGTGCTGTTTGTGGCGGCGATTCTGCTCTTTACCTTCCAGTCCACCGGGCTGCCCATTCTGCTGGTGCTGACTATCGAAGGAAGCATCTGGCTTAATTTCTCAGTCCCTGTTGTCACCGGCACCAACGTCTTTTTCTTAGCCTACCTTATCGTCAGCGCCATCCAGATGGGCGCTACCATCGATTACGCCATCGTCATCACCAACCGGTACATGTTCCTGAAAAAGCAGATGCCCTTAAGCGAAGCGGTCATCGAGACCATCAGCCAGTGCTTCCCCACCATCTTTACGTCGGGCTCCATCCTGACCACGGCGAGCTTTCTCATCGGCGGCATGTTCACAGAGCCGATGATCGCGTCCTTCGGTTCCCTATTGGGCCGGGGCACGCTGATTTCCATACTGCTCGTCATGATCGTTTTGCCCCAGCTGCTCATGCTGGGCGACGTAATCATCGAGAAAACCGCCTTTACGGTGGGAGGTCTCAAAAACTACCGGCAGGAAAGCAATGTCGCTATGAACCTGGACGGACGGGTGCAGGGGTATGTCTCCGGCTATCTGGACGCGGAGGTCAGGGGCGTTATCCGGGGCGATTTGAACGCCGCGGTGGAGAGCAAAAAAGAGGCTTTGCCGGACAAAGAAGATGAGCAGCCGCTCAATAGCGGCGCTTCAAAGCCAAAACCGGAGAAAAAGCCGAAACAGCGGAAAAATAAAGCAAAGAAGGAGGCGGCGGAATAATGAAAAAGCGTCTGCAAGGACATAAGAGGCTCTTAAAGCAGGCTTCGGCGTTTTTGGTCGCCTCAGTGATCGGATTCGGCTGCGTTTTGCCGGCGGCGGGAGGGGTGTACGCCGATTCCCTGACCGTTTCCATCGGTTCCGCCGACGAGTGGGTAACATTCGCCGCCAACTGCAAAAGCGACGGCTACGCCGACGGGAAAACCGTTCTTCTCACCGAGGACATCGACTTAAGCGGCGTCAAAAACCAGAAGGCCGCGGCGGTGTTCGGCGGCGTTTTCGACGGGCAGGGCCACGTCATCAAGGGGGTATCCATCGAGACTTCTCAGGATAACGCGGGGCTGTTTCGCTTTATTAAGGAAGAGGGCGTCGTGAAGAACCTGACCGTGGACATCGCCCTCAAAAACGACACTGGCGTCAACCTGGGAGGCATCGCCGGGACAAACCGGGGTCTTATCGAAAACTGCACCGTCACGGGGACGGTGGACGGCGTGGACAAGGTGGGCGGCGTCGTGGGGCAAAACCTGGGCACTGTCCGGAATACCGTCAACAAAGCGGTGATTTCCGGCGGCAAAAAGGTGGGCGGCATCGCGGGAACGAACAGCGGTGTCATTAAATCCTGCTCAAACGCCGGGCTCATTAACCCCGAGCCCAACGATGTCGCATCCGATTTGGGCGGCATCGCGGGAAGCTCCACAGGGACGCTTCTCGACTGCCTCAACACCGGCGACGTGGGCTATCAAAGCACCGGCTACAACGTGGGCGGTATCGCCGGGCGGCAGAGCGGATACATCTCGGAATGCCGCAACTACGGCGCGATTGAGGGCCGCAAGGATGTGGGCGGCATCGCCGGGCAGTTCGAACCAAACGTCAGCGTGGTGTTCGGGGAGGACGCCATCCAGCAGATGAAGCAGCAAATCGACGAGATGATGGGCATTGTAGGCGAGTTAAAGGGCAAGATCGGCCCGGTGGCCGATAAGCTCATGGAGAGCCTTACAAAAATCGACGACGAAATTGACAAGTTAAACGAGGGCATCATCGACCCCCTCATCAAAGACTACCCGGCGGCGCGGGATCAGCTTATGAGCACCTTGGAGAGCATCGACACCCAGGTCAACAAGGTGGGAGGCGAAATCAGCGACGCGCTGGACACCGCCCTGGACGAAATCACCGACCTGACCGACAAGGTAAACAATACCATCGACGACGCGACCGACGAAGTGAAGCTCCTGAAAAAGCAGCTTTTAAAACGGCTCGATTCCCTTTTCCGGGACGTGTATGAAATCCGGGACGAGGTGCGGGCGCTGCTCAGGCGGGCTGACCGGATCATGGATTCCATCGAGGACGCCGTCGGCAAGATGGAGGACGCCCAGCTGGTCGAAAAAATCATCTCGGCCGTCACCGACATCTCCGACATTCTCGACCGGCTCCAGAACCTGATCGCCCGCCTGGACGGGATTTTTGACGAGCTTCAGAACATCCGGGAGACCATCGAGGACGTCATCCAGTGGGTGAAAGACCGGCTGCCGGAGGTGCCGGGGCTTCCCGACCTTCCAAACGGGCAAGAGCCGCCTATCCCGGAGCCGGAAAGCGGTTTAGGGAACGAGGAAGCGCCGCCGGAAGGTGAAGCGGGCGCTTCCGGGGAGGCCGGGAGCTCTGTTCCGGCGGAAAACGGCGAAGTACCTTCTTCATCAGAGGAAACCCCTTCGGTGGAAGGGATGGCTTTCTCCCTGGGCGAGCCGCTCATGGCGGTTCCCGCGGCGGCTACCTTCGGGGGCTTCGACGCGGGGCGGCTGGACGCCTTTCTCACCATGGAACGGGCGAAAAACAAACGGGACGAAAACGTCCTGCCCGACGAGGCCGAGGTACGGGAAAACGACGGACGGTGCCTCATCGAGTACAGCTTCAACGAAGGGGAGGTTTCCGCCGCTCTGAACGCCGGGGGTATCGCGGGCAATATGTCCTTTGAGATGAGCGCCGACCCGGAGGCCGACGTGGAATTCGACGGGGATTTTTCGTTAAGTCCCACTGTAGGCGTCAACGCGGCGATCAGGGCCTGTTACAGTGTGGGGGCGGTGAAGGCTTCCTCCTACTACGCGGGCGGGATTGCCGGGCAGCAGAAGCGGGGCGTCGTCAAGGACTGCTTTACGTCGGGGGAAATTTCCGCCAAAGAGGGGTATGCCGGCGGTATCGCCGGACTGTCCTCCGCTGAAATTACACGCTGTTTTTCCCTCTGCGACCTGGAAGCCGAGAATTTTGCCGGCGGTATTGCCGGAAGCGGCGCCGACGTGAGCTTTTGCTACACCATGGTGCGGGTGGAATCCGACGGCGAGAGCATCGGGGCCATCGCGGGGGTTGCTGACGGGGAGCTGTTGAACAACTACTTTATTGAAGAAGAGCTCTGCGGCGTGGACGGCATCAATTACGCCGGGAAGGCCGATCCCCTGCCTGCGGCGGAAATGGCCTCCCAGAGGAGCCTGCCCGCCGGGATGGCGGGATTCGGGGCCGACAGCTGGTACGCGGCGGGCACCCTTTCTCTGCCCCAGCTCGTGGCCGTGGTCCATAATGACGCCAAATGGGTGGGCGAAACCCTAAAGCTCAAATCGGAGGAGCTGACCCGGTTTCGGTTCACTGTCACCTTCCAAAACGGGGAGGAAACGGTGAAAACGCTGGAAGTGCCCTACGAGGGAGCGGTGGCGGAGGAGGAAATTCCCCCCGTCCCCCAAAAGGACGGCCAGACCGGCCAGTGGGAGGATTTTGAGCGGGAAAACATCCGGCGCAGCACGGTGGTAAAGGCGGTTTACGAAAACGCCGAAACCACTATCGCCTCGGCGGGCGACCCGCCTTTGCTGCTGGTGGAGGGGTCCTTCGGGCCGGAAGCCTCAGTGGAGGTCACAGAGGCGCTTCCCGATGAGGAAGCGCCGGAAGGGTACGAAATCAAGGCGGGCTACGCCTTTACGATAGACGGCGGCGGCGAAAATTACCGCATCAGTAAGGTGCGGGTGCGGCTTCCCGACAAGGTCAAAAATCCCCAGATCGGCCTCATCGAAAACGGGCAGA
>CABUOE010000149.1 GCA_902493155.1 uncultured Eubacteriales bacterium | reverse complement strand
TATCATGCTGGTGACAAACGCCAATCCGACCACAGTTACTGTGCTGACCGGCGTAAATACTGGAGATGTGTCGGGACTTACCAGCTTATTGAAATCCAACGGATATCTGATTCAGGAAACCGACATTCTCACAGGAAAGATCGATCCCAATTCTTCCCTTGTGATTTTGGCGGCACCTATGGTTGATATTCCTGCTGATTCTTTGAAAAAAATAGATGAATATCTGGACAATGGAGGCAAAACCCTCTATTATTTTGCCGATTCTACTCAGCCGGAGCTTCCCAACATAGAGGAATTTTTAAGCGAGTGGGGAATTGGCGTAGGGACCGGCACAGTTGTGGAGACGGATGAAAACCGCATCTTCTTTGACAGAAGCTTTGTCATGCAAAATTACGGGGGCACCAGCTTTGTAGAGGGCCTCGGAACCACCGACAACGCCATACTGGCCGTCCAGTACCGTCCCATTGAGCAGCTCTTTACCGAAAGCTCCAACCGAACGACCCAGGCGCTGATGTACTCCTTTGATACGGCGGCTTTGATGCCTGCAAACGCCGACAGCGATTGGGAGCCTTCCGGCGATACCGAAACGCAGAGCTATAACGCCTTAGTTTTGGGACAGCGGACCGTTTTGGAGAACAATGAGCAGAAAACCTCTTCGGTTGCGGTGTTCGGCTCGACGCTGATTGTCGATCCCAGTATCCTCTCTATGACAGCCCTGAACAACGCGGAGTATTTGGTCAATATGAGCAATATCCTTTGCGACAAAGAGGACAGCGGCGTTATCATTACTGAAAAGACTTCCGGTAATCAGACCTTGGGAATCAGCAATTCTCAGAAAACCGTCATCAATCTGGTGTTCCAGTATCTGCTGCCTGTGGCGATCATCATCGCAGGTGTTGTGGTCTGGGCCCGCAGGAGGAACCGGTAACCTATGAATAAAAAAGTAAAATCCATCCTCATCGGCGGAATTGTCCTGTTGCTTTTAGTCGGTATCGTTGTGGTGCTGAAACTGACCGAGAAACCGGCGGAGCAGGAGAGTTCTTCGGAATCTTCTGCCTCTTCGGTAATCGTTTTGTGGAAAGCGGAACGGGAAGAAGTCATCAAAGTCGCCGTCGAGAACGCAAAAGGCGGCTATGTGGCGGAGGCCGGGGAGAATAAAACCCTGACTATCCCCGCCATCGCCGAAGGATACGAGCTCAAAAACAACGACCTTGTGACGCTGCAAAACAGCATGGCGACCCTGACGGCCACCCGCATCGTGGAAGAAAATCCCGAGGATTTGTCCAAATACGGGCTGACCGAGCCGGTGGCATCTGCAAAGGCAACTTTTGCGGACGGTACTGTGAACACCGTTCGGATAGGGGGCAAGCTGCCCACCAGTGGCGGGTATTACGTCCAGGTCAACGACGATTCCACCGTTTATGCCGTTGCAAACATGGACGTGGACAAGCTGTTTTACGGGGAAGCGGATTTCCTCAATCTGGATATTCTTACCGCACCTGAATCCGGCGAGGTGGACGTCTCCCGTATCCAGGTGGACGGAGCGGGATTTGCCGATGCGCCTTTGATTTTGGAGAAAATCCCCGGCGACAGCGGCTACGGAAGCGGCTACAACATCGTAAGCCCCATTTCCGCAGGACTCAATTCCACCACCGGACAACCGTTGGTGACAGGTATTCAGAGCCTGACGGCCAGCGAAGCCGCCGCCATTGCAAAATCGGAGGAAGAAAAAGCCCAATACGGCTTTGACGCGCCCTACGCGGTCGTCTCCTACACCCGGGACGGAAAAGACGGCGCGCTGTACATCGGCGATGAGACAACTTTAGAGGACGGCACCACCGCCCGTTATCTGATGACGCAGGACAGTGACGTCGTATACAAGGTGACGGTGGCAAACCTGCCGTGGATCACCGCCGACATCGACAATCTGTTTTCCGGATTGCTCCTCATTCCCAGCATCGACACGGTGGACACCATCACCGTCCTGGCGGGAGGGGAGACCTATACCTTTAAGTCCAGCGGCGATGTGCAGAACATCGAGGCCACGGTAAACGGAAACGAGATGGCCCCCGACAATTATCGGACCATGTACGAGTTTTTGATTTCCGCTTCGGCAAAAGAAATCAACTATGGGTCCGAAAAGGGCGATTCTCTGGCAAGAATTACCTTCCATTATCGGGACAGCGCCAAATCGGACGACACTATAGAGTTCTTTGCCGTCAGCGATCGGAAATGCATCATTTCCTTAAACGGCAGCGACAGCTTCCTCGCCGAGACCCGGTACGTGGATAAGCTGACTGCAAACTGCCAGAAGGTCCTGAATGGAGGAACGCCTTCGCTGGATTACTAATCAATTGGATTTTGCAGGACGGAGCGATCCGTCCTGTTTTCCTCTAAAAGACATGAAAGGGCATTGTTTATGGACATCAACAAAAAGCTGGCCGAGGAGTTTTCCGTCGGCCTTCATCAAATCCAAAACACGGTAAAGCTCATCGACGAGGGGAACACTATCCCCTTTATCGCCCGGTACCGCAAGGAAGCAACCGGTTCGCTGGACGATCAGGTGCTGCGGGAAATCCACGAGCGGCTGGAATACTTAAGAGGCCTTGAAAAGCGCAAGGAGGAAATCATTGCCGCCATCGAGGGGCAGGAAAAAATGACCGACGAGCTGCGGACAGCTATCGACGGAGCAAAAACCCTGGCCGAGCTGGACGACCTCTACCGGCCCTACCGGCCCAAGCGGAAGACCAGGGCTTCGGTGGCGAGGGAGAAGGGCTTGGAGCCTTTGTCCCAGTTCATCATGGAGCAGAAAATCTGCGATTTGAACGGCGAAGCAGAGAAATATGTGGACGAAGAAAAAGGTGTATCCAGTGCCGAGGAAGCTATTGCGGGGGCTCAGGACATCATCGCCGAGGATATATCCGACGACGCGAATGTTAGAAAAGAGCTCCGGGCCTTCGTTTTCCGCACCGGCAAGGTGGTGACAAAAGCCGCCGACCCGGAGGCCCAGTCGGTTTACGAGATGTACTACGAGTTTTCCGAGCCGGTGAACAAAATCGCCGGGCACCGGGTTTTGGCCATCGAGCGGGGCGAGCGGGAGAAATTTTTAAAGGTTTCAGTGGAGATCGACGAGGAGGCGGCTGTGGGCGCCCTCCAGAAAAACTACGTCAGGGCGAAGAACCCCTGCGGCGAAATCGTGGCGGCGGCCTGCGCAGACAGCTTTTCCAGGCTTATTTACCCCTCCATTGAGCGGGAAATCCGCAATGTCCTCTTCGAGGACGCCAGCGCCCAGGCCATCAAGGTGTTTTCCGCCAATCTGCGGCAGCTTTTGATGCAGCCGCCTGTCAAGGATTCGGTGACCCTGGGATTTGACCCCGCTTACCGCACCGGCTGCAAAATCGCCGTGGTAGACGGGACAGGCAAAGTGCTGGACACCACAGTGGTGTACCCCACCATGCCCCACAACGACATTCCCGGAGCGAAGAAAAAGCTCAAAGAGCTCATCAAAAAGTACCATGTAAACACTATCGCCATCGGAAATGGCACCGCCTCCCGGGAAAGCGAGAAATTTATAGCCGAGCTCATCAAAGAACTGGACGAGCCGGTAAGCTACATGGTGGTATCCGAGGCGGGGGCTTCGGTCTACTCGGCCTCCAAGCTGGCGGCGGAGGAATTCCCCCAGTTTGACGTGTCGCTGCGGTCGGCGGTGTCCATCGCCCGGCGGCTCCAGGACCCGCTGGCCGAGCTTGTCAAAATTGACCCCAAGGCCATCGGGGTGGGGCAGTACCAGCACGACATGGCCCCTAAACAGCTCTCTGAGGCCCTGGACGGGGTGGTGGAGTCCTGCGTCAACTCGGTGGGCGTCGACTTAAACACCGCCTCCCAGCCCCTTTTGGCAAAGGTTGCGGGCTTAGGCAGCGGCGTGGCCAAAAACATCGTGGCCTACCGAGAGGAAAACGGGGCATTCGCCGACCGAAAGGAGCTTTTGAAGGTTTCAAAGCTGGGCAAAAAAGCCTTTGAGCAGTGTGCCGGATTCCTGCGGATTCTGGGCGGCAAGTCGATTCTCGACAACACCGGCGTACATCCGGAGTCCTACAAGGCGGCCGAGGGGCTACTAAAAGAGTGCGGCTACAGCCTCAAGGACGCGGAGCAGGGAAATCTGGGCGAGTTAAAGGCCCGGGCGGACGAAATCGGCGTCCGGGTGTTGGCAGAGCGGCTTGAGGCGGGGGAACCGACGCTTCGGGACATCATCGAGGAGCTTTTAAAGCCAGGCCGGGACCCCCGCGACGAACTGCCGCCTCCCATGCTCCGCACCGACGTGATGGAAATGAAGGATTTAAAGGCGGGGATGGAGCTCAAGGGCACCGTCCGCAACGTCATCGACTTCGGGGCCTTTGTGGACATCGGCGTCCATCAGGACGGACTGGTCCACATCTCGCAAATCTGCGACCGGTACATCAAGCACCCGCTGGAAGTGGTCAAGGTGGGGGACGTGGTGACGGTTTGGGTGCTAGACGTGGACCTTCAAAAGAAACGAATCTCTTTGACAATGAAAAAGCCGAAGTAATTTACCGGCAAAATGCTCATGAATTCTCTCGGTTTCTCATGATTTTGCGCCAAAACAGACAAATGACGCAAAATGAAATGAAAAATGAGAAACAGAGAGATAACGAGTATAACCGAGAGATTAAGAGAGAATTGGGGACTTAAATGCAAAAACGTCCGATTTTCAGATTGACATGCAGGCTTCCGTTTCGTATAATAAATCTTGTTGTGAAAACGAAAAGCAGGAATTCTCGTATTTTTGCGCGTTTTTGATGGTAAAAACGAGTTTTCGAAGAAAAAATTTGGAGGTAAAAGATATGTCTACTACAATGCCAAAAGCAGCTGACATCAGCCGTAAATGGTATGTGCTCGACGCCGCCGGCAAACCCCTGGGCCGCGTTGCTGCAAAAGCCGCCGACTTGCTCCGCGGCAAACATAAACCTACCTTTGCTCCTCACATGGACTGCGGCGACCACGTGGTCATCATCAACTGTGAGAAAGCAGTTCTGACCGGCAAAAAGCTGGAGCAGAAATACTACCGCTGGCACACCGGCTGGGTAGGCCATCTGAAAGAAGTAAAATACGCACATTTGATGGAAGCCAATCCCGAAAAGGCGATGATGCTTGCAGTGAAGGGCATGGTTCCCGACACCGTAATCGGCCGTCAGGCGCTTCGTCGTCTCAGAACATACAGAGGGGCTGAGCACAAAAATGCCGCTCAGAAACCCGAAGTATGTGAGTTTTAATCAGTGAAGGGAGGCAATTTGAATGTACGAATCTAAACCATATTTTTATGGCACCGGCAGAAGAAAAAGCTCTGTCGCAAGAGTAAGAGTTTACCAGGGCACCGGCAACATCACCATCAACGGTCGTGACATCGGAGAGTATTTCGGCCTGGATACGCTGAAACTCATCGTCCGTCAGCCCCTCGCACTGACCGAGACCGAGGGTAAATTCGACATCGTCTGCACCGTCCAGGGCGGCGGCGTTACCGGCCAGGCCGGCGCAATCCGCCACGGCTTGTCCCGCGCTCTGCTCCAGTACGACGCAGAACTCCGTCCCGCCCTCAAGAAGGCTGGATTCCTGACCCGTGATCCGAGAATGAAAGAGCGTAAGAAATACGGCCTCAAAGCCGCTCGTCGCGCTCCGCAGTTCAGCAAGCGATAATCTACAGCTTAATAATGCTAAAAAAGCCCGGAAATACGCCATTTTCCGGG
>CABUOE010000148.1 GCA_902493155.1 uncultured Eubacteriales bacterium | reverse complement strand
TTCCCAGGTTTTCGCGTAGTAGAATTCCTTGGTCACCTTATCGGTGCAGAAGAAATAGTCCTCTACCGAGGTGTCTGGATTGAGAACCGCTTCGATGGCCATGAGGCCCGGGTTGTTGATGGGGCCGAGGGGGAGGCCATTGGTCTGATAGGTGTCATAGGCGGCGGCAAGGCTCGTCGCATTAGGGTTAGCGGCTAAGATCACCTGATTGGCGTAGTTGGTGGTGGGGTTGGCCTGGAGTTTCGGGAATGTGGTAGGATTATTGAGCCGGTTGATGAACACCTGGGCCACTTTTCTCATATTCACCTGGTCGCCCGCCTCGCCCTGGACGATGGAAGCCAGTGTCAATACTTCGTTGAAGCTGCGGCCGGAAGCCTTAATCCGGGAAACCAGATCGTCCGTCATCTTTTTCTCGAAGTTGTCCATCATCTTTTTGACGACGGTCTCGGCGTCTTCGTAGAGATAGAACTCATAGATGTCGGGGAAGAGGTAGCCCTCGTAACGGTAAAATACATTGCTGGGAATTTCGCTGTTGAAGGGGAAGTCCGGTTTCAGGGTGTTTACCGCCTTCAAAAAGTCCTCGTAGCGGCAGACGCCTTTGTCGTTTAGGCGCTGGGCCATCATTTTGAGGCTCATACCTTCCCAGAGGTTGAGGGTAGCGGTTTGGCCATTCTTTTTGGGCAGGACCATCTCGACCGTGTTGCCGTTTCTGTTATAGGCGTAGTAGGGATAGCCCGTCGGGGTGGTCTCCTTCATTTTGCCGTCGGTGCCCATATCGTAGTTGACGCCGTCCACCTGGATGAGGCTCGTCTGCATGACGCCGCTCGAGTTCATAAAATACCATTCGCCCGATGCCTTGAGCCAACCGGTTTTCATGCTTCCGTCGGCGTTTAAGTAGTACCATTTGCCGCCGTTTAAGAGCCAGCCGGTTTTCATGGCGCCGCTGCCCTGAAGGTAATACCAGGTGCTGCCGTCTTTGAGCCAGCCGGTCTGCATAATGCCGTTTTTAAAGTAATACCATTTGCCGCTGATTTGTTTCCAGCCGTTTTGCACCGTAGAGCCGTTTTCGGTATAGCTCCACTGGCTGCCGTTCTGCACCCAGTCGGCGTTTGCCGTCATGGGCAGGGACAGAGCCGCTGCAAGTACCAGCGACACGGCCACAGATTTTTTCAGAATCTTTTTCAATATGTTCATCCTTTCTTGCGTTTCTGATTCAGTCGTAAGGAAAACCTACGATCCCCTGATACCGCAATGGACAGCCGGTATGGCTGCCTGTAAGGCTGTTAAACCATGCCCAGATACGGACCATATTTGGGTGGGGCCGCATAATGCGGCCAGGCGTTTTCTGTGAAAACACCTGCAACAGCTTTTATTATAACTCCCGCTCAAATAAAAACGCAAGATGAAATTTTTGACAAAACGGTGAACATTGAGGAGAAAAGGGAAGAAACAGCGGGCAATGAGGCGGTTGGGGCGGCCAACGAAAGTGTTTATCACGCCGACGTGCTTTCCATGGTCCAGGAAGTGGTGTTCGGTGTGGGATTTGCTCTGTTGCTGCCGATTTTCTTCGGCCTGGACGGAGTGCTGTACTCGATGCCGATGTCGGACGTCTTCACCTTTCTCATCTCGGCTTCGGCTATTGTCTACACCTATCGGATGCTGGGCAAACAGAAGGCGGTGTAAAGCCGTGGGCGAAAAAACGGGCGCAACCTGGGCTGTGAGGAATTTCCTCCCGGCTTTGCAGGCTCCGCCCGTTTTTTGTGCCATAATCGGTTATTTGATCCGTTTCACCTTGTTGCCCTTGACGATGTAGGCTTTCTTTGCGATTTCAATCATGGGCCGGTCGAAGAGGTTATCGGTGTAGAATTCGTCCACCGCGCCCTGGTCGCCGAAGGTCTCCTCAAAAATCTTCCGTTTGTTGTGGCTGAAATTCAAACGCTCAAGCTCCATGGTTTGCCGGTTCACCATCGAGCAGATGCAGCGGGAAACGCCCAGCCGCCTGCACGCTTCGTCGATGATGACGTTGAAGGAGGCGGTGAGGATCACGTCGTCGGGCTGAGGATGGTACCAGGGTTTCAGCTTGCGCATATGTTTGTCCCAGAAGGCGCTGACAATGGCGTCAAGGTCCGAAAAGGATCGTACGCAGCCGGTGGCGTAGGTTTTGATGCCTCGTTCCAGTTCCTCCATGGTGGTTTTGCCCAGCTTATACCGCAAAAAATGGAACAGCACCACAAAGAGGTATTTGAGGACTCCGGGGTGATAGCGGATGCTGAACAGGTAAAAATCCAGGACGCTTTCGCCGTCGTAGATGGTATTGTCAAAGTCAAAAACGCGCATAGAGGTTCCTTTCTGAATCGGGGCGGTCAAAGGTGGAGGGCTTTTTGGGGACACTGGTCGATACACCGGAAGCAGAGGATGCATTCAGTTCCGTTTGCCCGGCGGCGGGAAGGGTTAGTCATGTCCACATTCATGGGGCAGACTTTTTGACATTTGCCGCAGCTAACGCATTTGTCGGCATCGGTTTTGACACGGAGCAGCGAAAAATAGCTGGCGGGTTTTAAAAAGACGGTGATGGGGCAGATATATTTGCAAAAAGCCCGGTTGTCCCGGAGGGCAAAGGCCAACGCGATGCCGGCGGCGTAGTAAAGCAGGTTCCCGATGACGAAGCTCCAGAAGAGGATGCGATCCATGCCGGGAACCTGTAACCAGAACAGCGACCCCACGAACAGAAGCGACGCCAAAAAGACGATATACCGGATCCAGCCGATGTTTTTCCGGGGTAGAGCGGGGGTTTTGTAGGGCAGCAGATCCAGCACCATAGCTGTCCAGCAGGCGTATCCGCACCAGCCCCGCCCGAACAGCAGAGGCCCGAAAATTTTGGCTACGGCGTAATGGATGACCGCCGCCTCAAAGACACCCAGAAACAGATAGTACCAGAACCCCTCGATCTGCATGTTCTCCTGGGAGAGCAGCCCCAGATAGAGGAGCATATAAAGCCCGACGGCCCACTGGACTGCGTTTCGGGCGTATTTGACCTTATGGGAGTAGAGGAAAATCCCCAGGGCAAGGCAGGTTCCGATGTAAGAAAAGTTTAAGAGATAAAAGAGATTGTCCAGCGTGAGCCACAAGATGACAGCAATTGCCTCGAACAGCAGCCACATGCCCAGGGGAAACAGATTCTTTTTCATAGAGACGCCTCCTGTTGCGGAAAGATAGGGGGGAAGGGACGGCATTGACGAGGTTATAGAAGGGGGAAGGATCCCAAAAAACGTTTGATACGCACAAAGTAAGGAGACTTCGTGCAGGGAGCAGACGTTTGGCAGTTTGCGTTCTAAATCTTGGGGGCGCAAGGAGACGTGTGAGTCAGTAGAAAGTAAATACGTCTCCCCCCTTTCCTTTATTTTACTTTACTTTATTTTCCTTTAGGGATAAATACCGCCGGAATTTTTAAAAAGCGGAGAAATGAAATGATTTTGTGAGATAAAAGGAGAAAACAGAAGATATTTGCATAAAATCAGATGTGGAAAACCTTGTGGAAAACTGTTCCAAAACAAAAAGGCCGGAATGCTCCGACCTTTGAAGGTGCCTTACAGGATTACAGCTTGGAATATCCGTAGCTGTTGATGAGGGCGTCGATTTTGCGTCCTTCCTTGCAGAAGGGGCAGTCGTGGCCGCTGTAGTTTTCGTATTTGGGGATATCCTTACCGTCGAAGAGACCGTTGACAGCCACGTCCTGGACGCTGTCAACATGGGTAAAGAGCGCGCAGATTCCGGCCGTCTTGCCGCCGTAGTACCGGACGCAGTCGAGAGCGCGGTTCACCGTTTTGCCGGTGGTGATGGAGGCGACCAGCAAAAGGACGTTTTTGTTCCAGACCTGTTTTTGGATGTTGTCTCTGAAAATCATCTGGTTAAAGGAGTTGATCTCCGGGGTGATGACCGCGATGTTCTGACCGGAGTTTACGAAAGCAAGGCCCGCTTTCGACAGCTCGTTTGCCAGAAATGCGCCGATGATCTCAGTACCGTCCAGGCAGACGATGGTGTCCACCGCGGTGTTGATATAATTGCCCGCCAGTTCCCGGGCGGCGTTTTTGGCCATAAGGTGTTTGGTTTTCACCGAAGTCATGTCGATGTAGTAATTGACGTGGGAATGGCTGGTCGCAAAGTGGCCGGGAATGATCTTGATTTGAAGTTCCTTGTTCCGTTTCGATTCAACGATTACTGCGCGTGCATTCCATTTAGGTTTGCCCCTTTCGTCTTTGTTTGGGTATATTTTACTATATAAGCGGATTATAGTCAAGCCTTTTTGTATTCATTCTCCAAAATCAGCAGTTTTTTGACTGCATAGGACAGGCTTTTCGGAATTCCGCACAAAAGCGCCCGCAAACTCTGTCGAACGGGCTTTGTCCCTCGAAAATCTGGAAAGGCAGCGTAGGAAAACGGGGGAAGGGGGTTGCCAAAAAGATATTATACCATTATAATAGGATATAATTACAATTCAATGTCTCCCGCCGCCTAAGAGGAGGGACATTGTCAGACTTTCAGCGGGGAATAAACCATCCCCCTGAAAGTCTGAGGGGCCAGCGTCTTTGTCGTGCATGAATGGGAACATAAAAAGGCGGCGGAGAGCATTTTTCACCGTATTTTGGCGGCATCCCCTTAAAACGGGACGGAAAGGTGGGTATGACAGATGAGGCAGCAGCAAAACAGACAGCGGATGGCGGCTTTGGGGGAAATTCCGGCGGAGCTGACCCTCAAAAACGCGAGGATCATCAATCTGTTCAGCGGACGCATTCATACCGCAGACGTTGCGATAGAAGGCGGTGTCATCGCCGGGGTGGGAAGCTACCGGGGAGAAAAAGAAATCGATCTTCACGGCCGGTATCTGACGCCTGGGCTAATTGACGCACATCTTCACATCGAGTCGTCGATGGTGTCGCCCAAGCTGTTTTTAGAGCGGGTGCTACCCTGGGGCACCACCGCCCTCATCGCCGATCCCCACGAAATCGTCAACGTGCTGGGGGCCGAGGGGATGCGGTACTTGCTGCGGGAGACCCAAAACGTCCCCGCCGACGTTTACGCCATGCTGCCCTCCTGCGTGCCGGCCAATCAGCTGGAGCAAAACGGATTTCCCTTCACAGCCGCAGATATGGCGGAGTTTGTGAATGACCCGCGGGTGCTGGGCCTGGGGGAAGTCATGGATGCGCCGTCGGTACTGTCCGGGGAGGAAGAAATGTGGGCCAAGCTCAATCTCTGTCGGGACAAGCGGATCGACGGCCACGGGTCGGGGCTTTCCGGGCGGGAATTGCAGGCCTACCGTCTTGCGGGCGTCATGACCGACCACGAGTGCGTCAGTTGGGACGAGGCGCTTGAGAAGCTGGAGCAGGGGTTTTACATCCAGGTGAGGGAGGGTTCCGCCGCCCGGAATCTGGAGGCCCTGGTCAAGGGGATGCTCAAGGACAACGTCCCCTGCGACCGGTTTTTGTTCTGCACCGACGACAAGCATTTAGACGACATCAAGCGGGAGGGGCACATCCGCTGGAACGTGAAAAAGGCGGTTTCTTTGGGCCTCGATCCGGCATCGGCCCTGCGGATGGCCACGCTCAATCCGGCTATGGCCTACGGCCTTACAAACACAGGGGCAGTGGCCGCCGGGTACAAGGCGGATTTGGTTATTTGGGACAACCTTAAGGATTTTAATCCGCTTATGGTGTTCAAGGACGGGAAGCTCGTCTCCGAAAACGGCTCGCCGACTATGATCGGACCCCGGGACGGG
>CABUOE010000147.1 GCA_902493155.1 uncultured Eubacteriales bacterium | reverse complement strand
TAGCAACGGTTTTCCCAGAAAACCGTTGGCCGCAGTATGCGGCAGCTAAAATGCAGGCATTTTAGCATTGCATTTATTTTATCATCATCCGGTTCTGCTGGCGCAGAACTGCGGCGGGTGAACCCGCCTACAAATTCCTAAAGGAATTTGCGGATGTGGTATAATAACCTCACGGCGTAAGCCGAAGCCTTGTTTCACAAGCCTTCGGACGCCTGAGAGAACATTTTATCACAATTTGGGGCTATCGCCCCTGCGGCTACGCCACTGATTGCGCTTCGCGCAATCAAATTGTGGTATAATATCCACAAATGGCACACAACGTGTGCCAGTACCGCAGGCATAAAAGTTTTATAAAAAATTTTTTGAAAATAATAGGCAGGTTTTGTATGATTCTTGATACATTGCTTTTTATGATCGGTGGATTCTTAATCCTTTACTATATCGTCTCGACATTGGCATTGGGGCCGGTTTCCTTCAGTGCTGTTTTATTGGCACTGGGAATCGTATTAGTGGCACTGGGCGTTTTAGACCGTAGATTTGGACATCTTGGAAAATTTGTCAAATTGAAAAAAATTTTTATACCTCTTGCAATAGTAGCGCTGATTTGTTTTGTGGCGTTGGAGGCAGTGGTTATTTCGGGAGCAGTACAAAAAGATCGCACCAAAGCAGACTACATCGTAGTTTTGGGAGCCGGACTTCGTGGCGACCAGCTCAGTCTCACCCTGAAACAGCGGCTCGATGCGACACTTATTTGCGAACAAGGGGAAACCATTGTTGTCACTGGCGGGCAGGGCTGGAACGAGACCATTCCCGAAGCTGTCGCCATGAGGCGGTATCTCATAGAGCAGGGAATTCCGTCAGAACGGATCTTGGTGGAAAGCAAATCCACCGACACCAATGAAAATCTCGACAACGCAAAAGAAATGATCGAAGCGCACAGCGGAAAAAATCTCGCCAATTTAAAGGTGAAAATCATCAGCAGCGATTACCATTGCTTTCGCGCTAAAATGATTGCCAAGCGGCACGGCTATACGCAGGTGACGGCCTACGGAGCCGGGAGCCATCCGCTTTTGATCCCGTCTTTTTATACCAGGGAAGGCTTGGCGCTCGTAAAGTCCTTCCTTCTCGACCGCTGATTTTGGAGGTAATACCGTGGGAGTACAATTAAACGGAGGAAGCTGTTCTTCCTTTATCGCCGTCCCTGCCGACGTGATAGACAAGCATCTTACAAGCGCCAGCGGCATTTATATCAAGGTTTTGTTGGCTGTGATCCGCCTCAATGCCATCGATTCCAAGAAGATTTCAAAGCTCCTAGCCATTCCGGAGAGCGATGTGACGGAGGCTGTTGGGTATTGGAAGGCTAACGGTGTATTGGGGGAGGAATCCACTTCACAGGAGCTGCCAAAAGCCGCCGCAGCCCCTGTTACCGAAAAAGCGCCGAAGCGGAGGACGCAGCCTATCGCCATGACTCCGGAGGACATCAGCGCCGCTGCTGTGGCGGAGCAGTCGGAGCACGACCCACAGATCAAGTTTCTGCTTTGCACGGCGGAGTGTCTGTATGGCCGGCCTTTGACCTCTGCGGAACAGAAGGGGCTGGTCTACATTCACGAATATATGGGACTTCCTGCCGATGTGATTATCATGGCAGTAGAATACTGCATTTCCATCGAAAAGTCCCATTTCAACTACATACAGAAAATGTGCGCACAGTGGGCTGACGACGAAATTAACACCCACGCCCGCGCTGAGGCGGCCATCAAACAGCTTTCCGCCTATAAGAGCAGGGAAGGGTTGGTGCGAACCGCTTTCGGGATTCAGGAACGAGCGCTGACCGCAGCGAACAAAAAGTACATCAACCAGTGGTTTGACGACGGCTTTGATATCGAGATGATTAAAATTGCCTATGAGCGGACGGTGGATCGGATCAACAAGGTGTCCTTTCCCTACATCAACAAAATTTTGCAGTCATGGAAAGAAAACGGCATCTTTACACCGGCTGATCTAAACACCAAAGAAACGCCTCGTGCCTATCAGAAAGGGCAGAAGCCGGACGCTTCCTATGACTTGGACGAGTTTGAGCGGTTGGGTTTCCACGTGCCCAAATAACCGGCCGATAACCTCTAAAAGGAAAAATGAAATTCTCGCCAAAGCGCTGAAGGTGCTGGAACAGCGCCGGGTGCGGGCGGATATTGAGCAGGCTGCCCACTTGGATGAAATCTACCAAAAGCTTCCACAGGTCATAGACGTTCGCAAGGAGCTGGCCCTCACGTCGGTGCGGCTCACAAAGCTCATCCTTTCCAAAGAAACCGATATTACCCAGGGGCTCGAAAAGCTCAAGGAATCAAACCTGAATCTACAGCAGATGGAAAAAGAGCTTTTGATTTCCGGCGGCTATCCGGCCGATTATCTGGAAGTCCACCCAGTCTGCCCAAAATGCGGCGATACCGGCTATGTGGGAAACGAACGCTGTTCCTGTTTAAATAAGCTGATGCGCCAGATCAACATCGAGGCGATCAACGGCGTCTCCGCGCTGAAATTGTGCGATTTTTCCAGCTTTGACCTGCGGTACTACAGCGACGTGACAGATCCGGCGACTCAGGTGGTGCCTCGGCAGATCATGTCCGACATCTACGCTTTTTGCCAAAAATACGCCGAGAATTTTACCCCACATATGAAGGGAATTTTTATGGTGGGGGAAACGGGGCTTGGCAAAACCCATCTGTCGCTGGCGATTGCCAAAACAGTCATCGAAAAAGGATACACAGTGGCATACGGCTCCACCCAGGACTTTTTGCGGACGATTGAAGCGGAGCATTTTGGCCGCGCCGAAAATAACGACACCTTGAACACCCTGCTGGATGTGGATTTGTTAATTCTCGACGATCTGGGGGCGGAATTTATCTCCCAGTTCAATCTCTCCGCCATCTACAATTTAATCAACACCCGCTGCAACCGGGATAAGCCCACCATTATCAACACAAATCTCACCTCCAAAGAACTGGAGGATCGGTATTCCCGCCGACTGGTGTCGCGGCTGTTTTCGCTGCTGACCTACTTGCGGTTCGTGGGGAAAGATATCAGGCAAATCAAAGCAAACGAAGAAGTCTTTGGGAAACCCAATGGTTAAGTTGTGAAAAGTGTATTTGTATCGAGAACGGTTGTATTCATAAAATAGAAAGCTCCCGGCTATTTGGCCTGTGTTCGGTGTAATGGATCAAAACCGGTACAGCCTATGGCAGGGAGTTTTTTGCACATTAAAATATCGCCCTCACTATTGCGAGGACGATAAAAAACAAAATGAATTTAATTTTAATAATCTATGAAGTTGTCCACCAGTGACAACGATGATTATTATAATACAAAGTTTTCCAAAAATCAACAGAAAATAAAGAGAAATTTAAAATTTATCATTTTAGCCAAAACATTTGTTTATTTTCGCATAATTTTTCTAAATTATTGGAACAGTTTGAATTCATACCCTTGGGAACGGGCATAATCGATAAAGTCCCCTAAAATATCGTTATTGGTGCTGCCCACTGCGTGGAGGAGGTAAATTGCGCCGTTGTGGAGGGCACCGTTGACTTTTTCCAGCGCTTTGGCAGGTTCCATCTGATTTTTGGGATCCCAGTCCTTATAAGCGTAGCTCCAGAGCATGGTTTTATAGCCCAGCTGCTGTGTCTGTGCCAGTACCCGCTCGGAAAATTCGCCCATGGGCGGCCGGAATAAGGTCATTTGGTAGCCGAAGTTTTCGTTGATATAATTGTGCAGGTTCATGGTTTCCTGCTCACAGCGTTCGGTGCTGACGGTGGGATAGGAGACATGTTTATCGCTGTGGTTGCCGACGGCGTGGCCTTCGTCAATCATCCGTTTGACAAGGTCGGGCTCCTTTTTTACGTAATCCATGGTCACAAAGAAAACAGCGGGGACGTTTTTTTCTTTTAATGTATCGAGAATGGTCGCAGTATACCCGTTTTCATATCCTTCATCAAAGGTCAGGTAAATGATTTTTTCATCGCTGCCGATAAAATAGGTGTCATATTTCCCGTACTTCTCCTGAAACTGCAGTGCCGAGATGGGACGATTCTGATCGTCCAGCTGGACGCCTTGCCCCCATCCCTGCTTGGTACCATCTAGAGAGGAAAGGTCTACAGTGGCGGGAGAAACATGGATTTCAGCAGGTACTTCAGATGAGGCGCCGGATGCCGGCGCACTCTCTGAAGAGTTATTGTTCTTGTTTTTTTCGTCAGATACGGCAGAACTCAGATCCGATTTCCCATCCGAAATGCCGGAGCTCACGTCAGACTCCAGGTTGGACATACCGGAGCTTACGCCGGATTCCACATCGGAAATGCCGGAACTGATGTCGCTTCCCAGGTCGGATGCGCCGTTTTCGACGGCTTTACAGCCGGTGAACATCATAGCGGCGACAAGACCTGCACAGAGAATTTTCATTACTTTCATGTGAAGGTACACTCCTTTTTGTGTCTGAATCCGGCGGGACATTCAAAAAACATCCGTACCGATGACACGCAAATAGTATATCCCCTTAACAAAATTTTACCCAGTAGGAATTATTGGAATCAAAAATGCTTCCTGAAAATCATTTTCAAGGAAGCATTTCAAGTTTCGAAAAATATTCTGTTATTTGATTTTGTTTTCGCTGGTCTGTACCAAGTTCAGCAACGAAGTCGCATGCTGGGGATAATCGGCGGACAGGGTTTCCGTTGTGATATTTAAGCCTTCCCGCACGTCGGACGGAATGAGTTTTTTGTTGTCTTCACCAGAAGCGAGAGCGTTAATTTCAGCTTCCAGTTCCGCCATAGCCGCTAAGGCTTTTGCACTATACAGATGCTTGGAGATGGTAAAAAGGCTTTGCTCATTTCTGGCATTGACACTGTAAATCGACCGGAACATCCGATAAACGGAAAGCATCAAAAAGTCGGAAATTTTGGAGGTTAACTCTTTGCAGTTGATTTTTTGGAGAAAATCGAATAAAATATTCAGAGAATTAAAAATCAGCTTTTTATTTAAGGTGGGGAGAATGCTACCTCTCATCCGGTTGTCCTGAACGCCGTTTTCCGGTTCGGGGATATCCTCTACAGACAGTGTGACGCCGGTTCGTTCCGGGGAGCGCCCCAGTAAAAAGTCACAGGAAACGTGATAGTAGTCGGCCGCCCGCACTACAAAGTCCAGTCCGCATTCACGGATGCCTTTTTCGTAATGGGAAAGCAAGGCCTGAGAGATACTAAGTTCCGAAGCCGCTTGTTTTTGGCTGATCCCGCGTTCTTTTCTCAGCAGAGTGAGTATTCTCGGAAAGTCAGAATTCATGACAGCAGTCCTCCAGTTTTTGTGATGGATTCCAATTGACGCGGCATCTTACAAAAATCGTTTGTTATCTCTCAATAGTGCGTTTCGGTTGTAAAATTCGACAGGTCAACGTACAGTAAATTATATAACAAAGCCTACCTAATGTAAAGAGGTTTCGCCATTTTAAAAAATTTTTGTCGAATATGATATTAATTTTTGCTGAATTTTTGGTGAAGGCGTTGTTTTTTGTTTATGTTGTACTATAATAATGTCTAATGAATAGAGCGTTAGGCGGTTTATGTTTGCAGTAAAGCTAAACACGAGGCTTGCGGCTTCGTGTTTCGTATATTATAATAGAATTGAGCCTGCCAGTGGGCAAAAATAGAGGGACTTACCAAAGCTCCCAATCAACGGAGGCTAGCATTTTGATTTCCTATAAGATTTATTTCATTCGTCACGGCCTGACCGAAGGAAACGAAGAAGGACGCTATATCGGTTCGACCGATCTTCCTTTGAGCGCAGAGGGACAGGAAGCTCTCTGTCAGCTTCAGAAGGACTGTGAATATCCTGACGTCCAGAAGGTGCACACTTCCCCCTTACAGCGCTG
>CABUOE010000146.1 GCA_902493155.1 uncultured Eubacteriales bacterium | reverse complement strand
AAGCCTACGCGAAGTTTTATCCTGACCACGGAGTAACGATACATGAACTATGATTTGATCATCGAGAAAATCCGGAAGCTTGTAAAAGAAAATACCGGTTGTCCCGAGCTGATACCGCTGCTGGAAAGACACAAATGCCTTTACCTGCGAAACCTCACAGGCGACATAAAAGCCAAAATGGATATTTATCTGTCAAAGGCGGCGGTAACAGAAAGCTATCAAACATGCAAACCCGTTTTTAACAGCCTCAGCCAAATCCCCTATGCCGTTATCAAAGGGGCCGTTTTATCAAACGACGCATATGGCTCCCCATTTATAAGGAAGTCGGGCGATATCGATCTGCTGACCTCTAGAGAATATGTCGATACAATTAAAGACATCTTAAGGGAGCATGGATTTATTCAGGGGAAAGTCACCGAAGACGGCCTGATCCCCTGCTCGAGAAAAGAACTTTTATTTCAAACGGCTATGAGCCATCAGACAGCGCCATTCATCAAACAGACCTCAAACCCTCTGCGCCCTTATGTCAAAATCGATGTCAATATGGATATCCTGTGGGGGGAAAGCAACCAAAACATCGATATGGGTTACGTGTTGTCGCACTCCAGTGAAGCAGAAGTTGCAGGGGTCACGGTGAAAAGACTGTTGCCGGAAATGTCGTTTATTTCCCTCTGCCTCCACCACTATAAGGACATGAATTCCATCTACCTTTTGTATGAAGGAGGGTTACGGTTAAATCTCTTTTGTGATATTTATTATGCTTTCCGGAATTCGCCCCTGGATCTTGACCGCCTGCGGCTGCAAAGCGAAGCTCTGGGCGTCGCTTCTTATCTGTATTATTGTATCTACTATACAAATGAAGTTTTTGACGATCCTGATCTGGCGAACTTTCTGGACAGCTGGTCAGTTTATCGGGATGACCGCCTGATGGGTAGTTTTGGATTAACTGATTCCGAAAGGAAAACATGGCGTGTTCCTTTTAATGAACGGCTTTTCACGGATCATATCCAGTCTCTGCTGGAGGAGCAGCTGGACGACGCGGATAGGGCAAAAATCACTCTAAATGAACGCTTTATGTAGGGCTTTTACCGAAGCTGCTGCCGTTGATTTTCATAGTAATGCTGTTTCGCCAAGGCGTCAAACTGCGATAGGCAGGCGTATTCGCTCTTATATAAGTCCAATAATTCGTCCTGAACTCTTTTTAGAAGCTCTTTGTTATGGGTCATTTCGAACTTGAGCGCCATCAAATACAGTTTCTGCAATTCTCCACAGCATTCCTTGTACTGCCGGACAAAATCTGCGAGCAAAGCGTCCTCAATAGAAAGCTCTTTCATAAACCATTCCATCGACTGCTGGATTACGCTTTGATGCTCGTGAAGCTTTTTAAGGGATTTAGTGAAATTTTCGGCTGTAGCTTCTGAAATGTCCTGGACGTCTAACAGCTTGCCAATATCTTCCCGTATCATCAGAAGACAGGCAAGGCCGGTGTAGTACTCTCCTACCTGCGATACTTTTCCCTTTGAACTGTAAAATAAAGAAGACGCCTCAGGAAGCTTTCCGTCTTTGTCATAAAATAAAGCGGTATGTTTGGAACCATTTAGTTCATCTTGTATTTTCTGCAAGAATAAATAGATGCTGTTATCATCCCTGTAGCTGTCTTTTAATTGTATACTCGATATCGTAAAAAGAGAGCATCGACGTTCGACCATTTCTTCCGGATGCTTACTAAAATAGCTTGGGATATCCGCAAATGCTGCTAAAACACGTCCAAACGGAATCTCCATTTCCTCAAATCTCCCGGAATTTTGTAGTACCGTCCCGTAAAATACCTCTTTCTCATCATCAAATCCAAAAAGATACGTTTCATGGAGATGAAACTCTTCCGACGCATCAGGAAAAATTTTGGGGAAGTTGCAATCCAAGATGACATAGCTATCCTGTTCTATTTCTTTTATGAGTGTCTCTATAAGATTATTACAGCTAACCTGACTGACAGGGATTTCTCGGAATGACAAGATGTCTGAAAAATAGTTCATGGGGTGCATACGCCCGTTTTCTCCAAACATAACAGAAAAATCGTGATAGGAAAAAATCCTAAAATGGGTGGCAATCCAGGTCTCCTTAAATGGCGACGTTTCGATAATCGCCATTCTGAAATACGTCCAGCATTCCGATAAAATCAGCGCATCCACTTTTAACGGCAGTTTTTTCATAGGCTTCCCTCATTTTGTTGATTTCTTGTGAATTTGCCTTTTCTATAGTATACTTTGTCCCAATTACAAAAGTCAATAAAGGAGGCGGCGTTAACACCATTGACAAAAACCGTGCCCTCTGATATGGAACCATTTTCTCTGACCCATGCATGCGATAGAAAGCAGAAATCTGAGGATAACTGCCCTCAAATTTTGTTGTAGTTCCCTCTGTAGTCCAATGAGGCAAAGACGGCTTTTTAAAAAATCGCCTGAAAGACGTTAAATAAACATAGAAACAGGCAAGGCAGTCCGTCGAAAATGGAGACTGCCTTACCTGTTTTTTATTTTCAGATTTTCTTCTTTCTTGGACCTTAGCGGTTCGGATTCGGGACGCTTGATAATGCCACTGGGAAAATAGGTATTCTCGTAACTGGCGAAATAAACAAATAATCCGACCTGTCTCCCACAAGGAAGAACTGGTTCGGATTATATTGGATTGGCGCGCCATGCAGGACTCGAACCTGCGACCTTTTGATTCGTAGTCAAACACTCTATCCAGCTGAGCTAATGGCGCATTATTCTGTTATTCAGTTGCCGTATCGACAACGTATTATATAATAGCACAGCTCACAAAATTTGTCAACAGTTTTTTAAGGGGAAGTCCAAAAAACTTTCCCTTTCACCGCAACAAGGTCAGTACATCCGCGACGGTTTTTCTCGGTATTTCAATAGTATTTCCCTCGTGCACACTCATGGTTTCCAGCGCATGGGCATCGGAATTGGTGATGACCCGATATCCTTCCGATGCCGGACAAGGCGGACTTTTCACTTCCACTGTCCGCGCCTCCAGTTCCGGCGGAATAAACCCAAGGTTAGAGATGACTGAATAGGCCGTTTTGTCGATATGAGCAGGGATCGGAACGCCGCCGTAACTCCTCACCTTGTCGAAGGTTTTCTCAATAGACAGGCTAGTGGCGTTGATAAGGAGTTTTTCCACCGTTCCTGCCACCTGGTCGTTTTCGTCCAAAATCAGCTGGTCCCCGAAAATCTCCGGAGCATTAGGCACATCGGGAAGCAGGGTGTAAATCTCTTCTCCCATGTGAAGCGCGGACTCCAGGCTCGGAAACAAGGAGAGCACATGGACTTCCTCAGCGGTAGTGATTTCGATGGCAGGAACCACCAAAAGGCCCTGCTCCTCTCCCAGCTTGCAGACAGCCGGCAGGTTTAAAGCACTGTTGTGGTCGCTGACAGCGATCGCGTTAAGCTCTAGGATGCCTGCCATGCCGACGATGTTATTGGGAGTCATGTCGTTGTCGCCGCAGGGAGAGAGGCAGGAATGGATATGAAAATCGTAGTTAAGCCTCATTCCCGCCACTCCCTTCTTTTATGAGCAAAGTCCCAACTCTTTCGCCAGCTTCAAAGCGGTGTCAAAATTCGAAGCCTGCGAATAGAGAACACACACTTCCTGATCCTTGGCCTTTTGCAGGCAGGCGTCATCCAACCGGATTCCCTCGCACAGGATGACGCAGCTCACATCCGCTAAAACGCCCACCGCCACAGTGTTGACGTTTCCCATAATGGTAATGAGGGCGTTGTCCTCTTTGGCACGGCCCATGACCATACTGAGAAGATCGCAGCAATAGATGCCGGAAATATCCCGGACGTCGCCCTCGCCTTCCGAGGCCACTTCCAACCCGTGCTTTTTCGCAAACTCAATCGGCGTCATGGCTGCCGCCCTCCTTTTTCTCTTTCTGCCCCGCCCGGAAGGGACGGGGAATATATTCTTCTATCTTATGTACGTCGTTGAGCAGTGTCTGGATATTGGACTTAAAGTTGAAGATGCAGTCGTCGGTGGAAGCCAGTCCCCGCACCACGTCCTCCGCCAGCGCCCGGCAGGACGGTGCTCCGCAGGAACCGCAGTCGAGGCCCTCCAGTTGCTCGGTGATCTCCTCGATTTTGGCCATCTTTTCCATGGCGGTCATCATGTCGTCGTCCAGCTTCAAAACCGGCACATATTCCAGCGGGGTATCCCAGGCGATCACGTCCTGAAGGTCCAGAGCGCCCGGTTCCACATGATTCATACTCACCTGCAGATTTTTGCGGATACGTTTGAGCTTGGTTTTGGCCACATAGGGGTTCTCCACGTTGAGGACACCGCCGACGCAGCCGCCATTACAGGCGTTCAGCTCGATAAAGTCCACGTTCTGGAATTTTTCGTCCTCCAAATCCTCCAGTACGCGGATGACGTTCTCGATGCCGTCGGCCGCCAGGTAGTTATCATTGATGAGCCCCGACGATTCACCGCTGCTGCTGCCCCAGGAAAGGCCGATGCGGCCCGCTTCCGACGTAATCTGCGGTTCGTCGTTTGCCACTTCCTTCATGAGGGGGAACAGTTTGGGATAAATCTCGCTGACCGCCAACACGGCATCTACGGCGCTTTTTTGAGTGCCCAAGGGCATTTTGGTAGCCGTCACCTTGGCAGCGCAAGGAGAGATGAACACCGCACCGATTTTCTCCGCCGGTAAGCCTGTTTTTGCAACGGCCGCTTTTTTCGCCAGCCGGGCAGCCACTTCAATAGGCGCGTTCAACGGAAGGACATGCTCGATGAGGCCGGGAAAACGCACCCGGATGAGCCTGGTCACGGCAGGGCAAGCAGAGCTGATAACCGGCTTTGTGAGTTTACCGCTTTTCATCAGGTCGCGGGTTACTGCCGAAACAATCTCTGCCGCCTTCGCCACTTCGTAAACATCGTCAAATCCAAATTTTATAAGGGCGTTGAGGACAATATCCACGTCCTCTAAATTATTAAACTGCGCCATCAGCGAAGGCGCGGGCAGCGCGATGACATATTCAAAACGGTGGATCACGTCCAACTCGTCAAAAATTGCTTTCTTTGCGTGGTGCGGGCAGACCCGGATACATTCTCCGCAGTCGATGCACCTTTCGGTGATGATGTAGGCTTTTTTGTTCCGCACCCGGATGGCCTCGGTGGGACAGCGCTTGATGCAGTTGATGCATCCTTTGCATTTATCTTTGTCCAGCGTCACCGAATGGAAAAATTCCTGCATCCCGATTACCCCCTTTTCGATGTGAATCGAAAACCCCGCGGAGGATTCCGCGGAGGCTTTGCGTCAGGTATTTACACATTCACCGTCATATAAACAGTGGTTCCCACTCCGACAGTGCTCTCAATGTGCATTTCGTCGGAGTATTTTTGCATGTTGGGCAATCCCATGCCGGCGCCGAAGCCCAGGCTTCGCACCTCGTCGGGCGCGGTGGAATAGCCCTCCTGCATGGCCTTGTCGATATCGGCAATCCCCTTGCCGTGGTCTTTGAGCACCATGTTGATTTTTTCCGGCGTGATCTCCACGTCGATGTTTCCGCCGTCGGCGTGAATGACCATGTTGATTTCCCCCTCATAGAGGGCAATGGCCACCTTGCGGATGGCTTCCGGAGAAATCCCCAGCTTTCGAAGCTGCTTTTTCACGCTGGAAGAGGCTTCCCCTGCCCGGGTGAAATCTTCGCCGTCTACCTCATAAGTCAGTTTCAACGAGTTCATCGGTAACTCCTCCCCGCAATCCGTTGTCCCACAGGAGGCCGCACGCGGTAAACATCCTGTGGCGGGTGCTCAGGAGCACCATCCCTTTGCGGCGCGCCAAAGCGATCATGTCTTCGTCTGGCATTTTGCCCCGGACGAAGACGATGCAGACCATATCCATCATGTCGGCTGTCCGCACCACCTGGATGTTGACGAGG
>CABUOE010000145.1 GCA_902493155.1 uncultured Eubacteriales bacterium | reverse complement strand
GAATGCCGTTTCTCATTGTAACGAATGGTATGAGCAATTTGATTCGAGCAGATGGAAAACCAAAGTATTCAATGGTCTGCATGGTTGTGGGAGCTATTATCAATACCATTCTTGACCCCATTTTTATTTTTGTTTGCGATTGGGGAATTGCCGGCGGAGCTTGGGCAACGGTTATTGGGCAAATTTTTTCTTTCATACTCGCACTCCGTTATCTATGGCGTTTCCAAACAATCCATTTTGAAAAAGAGTCGTTTTTATTTGACATTAAAGAAAGCCTGAAAATTTGCAGCATGGGGATAAGCAGCAGCTCAAATCAGATTGCAATTACCGTGCTTCAAATCATTCAGTACAATTCGTTGACTTATTACGGCGCATTAACAAAATATGGAACGGATATTCCCTTGGCAGCTTGCGGAATTGTTATGAAAACAAATGCCATAATCCTTGCGATTGTTGTAGGAATCTCGCAAGGGACACAGCCGATTATCGGTTTCAACTATGGAGCAGGGCAATATCATCGGGTACGGGAGACTTACATGCTTGCAGTAAAGTGGAATCTTGTTGTTTCCACTATTGCTTTTATCGCATTTCAATTTTTCCCGCAATCTATCATTTCGCTATTCGGAGACGGGGACGAGCTGTATTTTGAATTTGCTGTTTTGTTCATGCGTACCTATCTTTTCATGGTGTTGGTAAATGGTGTGCAGTTGCTTTCTTCCAGCTTTTTTACCGCAATAGGAAAAGCGTTAAAAGGTGCTCTGTTGGCATTAACAAGGCAGACCTTTTTCTTGATTCCGCTTACCCTGCTGCTCCCGCTTCGTTTCGGAATTATGGGAGTATTGCTAGCGGGGCCTGTTGCTGATTTTTCAGCGTTTGTGCTATCTGTTGTCCTGGTGGGTATAGAATTAAAAAAACAAAAAAAACTCGCTTATAATTTAAGCCACAGCATATAGCTATTATCCACAGCTACTGAGCAAGTGTTATCAATACCGATAACAAAATGATAACATTAGCTTATATATGGAGGCGTTTATGAATCTCCACCTTTTCAGAATTTTATCGTTCTTTCCGTTTCCGATATGCCGCGGATGGAATATCGAATTCTTTTCGGTATTCAGTCACCGTCCGTCGTGACACTTCTATATCCATGGAAGACAGCACTCGACGCAAGCTTTCGTCTGACAAAGGATGCAATTTATCTTCTGCGTCTATAATGCGGTCAAAACAGATTTTCAGCATTCTTTTGTTTACGGGCGCTCCATTTCCTACCTTGCCGCTTACAAACTCCCGAAGCGGGACCGTGTGTCCAGAAAAGAAAATATACTTGTCTTTGATGCCGCGGCTGATGGTACTTTGATGGAAGTGCAATTCTTGGGCGATTTCCTGAACAGACAGAGGAACGGGGGCTGGGACTTGCCCCAAGAGGTATTCTTTTTGTCTGTCCAAAATAAAACGAATCATTTTGATCAGGGTAGATTCTCGTCGCTCCAGATCCTGTTGCATCCTTATGATTCGATGATTTTGATCTTCTAAATAAGCACCTAATTTTGTTGTTTTCTGCTGTTCTATTATAGCAAGATATTCCGGGAGCGGAGAAATTTTAGGCAGAGCCCGCTGGTTGTAAGACACCGTAATTTCCTGGCCCTGGATTTCCACAGCAGCATCCGGAATTATATAGACGGGCAAATCGCTGGACTGCAAAAACCCATTGCTGGGAATCGGGTTAAATGCTTGAATGACTTGACAGTAGCGTTGTGCTTCAGCAAAAGGAATCTTCAGATCTTTTGAGATTTTTTCTATATTTCCTTTCGCCAGAAGGGGAAGATAATCCTGAATGATGTTCAGAGTATATTTGTTAAAATAGGGACTGTGAGCTAATTGGAGGGTTAAACATTCCTCCAGAGAGCGAGCACCCACTCCGGTCGGAGCTAAGCTCTGCACAGCGTACAAAGCCTGCGTGGCCTCTTCCACTGAACTTCCCATGAAGGAAGCCAACAAATCGAGCGGTTCGTCTAGATATCCGCGATGGTCCAGGCTGTCAATGATGTATTCGCACCATGCCGCATAGCGAAATGGAAGATATTTCAAAATTTGTGGAAGCTGTTCCTTCACATACTCTGAAAAGGTTTCCTGATGTTGTATTGAACCGCCATCAGCAGTCTGAGCAGAATCATTTTCATTGGCCGCCTGACGGGACGGGATCACGGTCTCAAAAATGGAACCGGAAAAATCCTCACAAAAAGTCATAAGCGAATTGGAGTCCCCGTTCTGCCAATCTTTATAGAATTGGTCCAGATCTACCATTGGGTTTTCTTCTGCAAACTGGATTAATTCTGCCTGCAGTCCAGCCATTGGTAACTGCAGGATTTTTAGTGATTGTCTCATTTCGGCTGATAGGATTTGTTGCTGGCAATGAATTTGCGATTGTAGCATAGACATCATCTCCTGTCGCAAGTATATTATCGTTTTTTTGCCTGCACATGTGGAACCCACTGCTTGCTTGCAAAGAGCATGGTCTAGTATGGGAGGCTCTGAAACTGATTTTTGCCGAAACATTGAGAAAGACAAATTTGAGGATTGGACCATACAATCAGTTTTTCTTTATTATAGCATACAGGAATCGAAACCGTGCCGCAATATGGTCTCATGATCTGAAATTCCAAAAGCGAACAGCCCGACTCAAATACCATCCTAATAATTGGAAGCATTTGAGCCGGACTGACCGCTATGAGACTAAAAATCTAGTTGAAGCGAGTTTACTTTAAACAAGATCTGGGTCATTAGATTGCACTTTGTCGTTCAGCTTTGACAAAATATCATTGAAGGTCTTTCGGTCAATTTTGTAGAACAAGAAGACAATTCCGCACAGAACAGACAAGATTCCTGGAATTACAGTAAAGAAATTGTTGATGGTGCCGCTGACCAAAGGAGTCTGCGTCACATTCGCTTGGAACCCCAAAACTGCCAGAATGGCCGCCACGCCGGCACTGCCCAATGCAATGCCAAATTTATTTCCCAGCGAGATAAATGCAGACAAAAAGCCGTCGTTTCGAACCCCGGTTTTCAGCTGCCCGTATTCTACCGTGTCGGGAATCACGCCATAAATACCAGAAGCCAAAACCCCTTCAAAGAATTTAGAAATTGCACACAGCGCATAGAATAGTACAGGCGAACCGATAGGTGAGGTAAATCGCATAAGGATCATGGCGATACCGGCTCCGATACATCCATAAGCGGTGACACGCCCCTTATTGCCATCGACATTATACCAAGCTTTAAACAGATAGCAGCCTGCAACGAGAGGGACAAGTCCTACAAGATTATATAGAGACATCAGACCTGCGTCGCCCTGGACATACTTGAAGTAGTAAGTATACATGGAACCTCTTCCGTGGATAAAAAAGCCCCAGAGCAGTTGGCCGCAGAATGCAATCAAAAATGGGCGATTTGCCAACATGGATTTAAATTGAACCCTAAGGGGGTACTTATGCTTGACCGGAGGAGGAACGACTTCCTTCTGCGTCGCAAACACGACTGCGGAACAGCACATAAATATGAGCACAAAAATGACCGCAGTCAGGCGGTATCCCATCGCGGCATCCCCTTTGCCCAAAGCAGAGACCATGGGAATAACGATGATCCCAATTCCGGCAATAGAGATATTGGCAAGGGTGATCCGCATAGTGGACAGCTTCGCCCGTTCGTCCGTATTCTGAGTTAAAACACTGGTCATTGCGCTGTATGGAATATTCACTCCTGTGTAACAGAATACCAGCAGTGCATATGTCACATACATATAGACAATCTTGGATGTATTAGACCAATCGGGGTGTGCCCAGAACGTCAGCACCGTAATGATTGCTGTTGGGAAAGACATCAGCAGCACCCAAGGCCGGTAGCGGCCCCAGCGGGTCCTGGTGCGGTCGGACAGACCTCCGATAATCGGGTCATTGATCGCGTCCCATGCCCGTGCAATCAGCATCAGCAAGGAGACAGCCGCCATTGGGATCCCAAATACATCTGTATAGAAAATCATCAAATAGGATCCCACAAAGGTCCAAACAAAGTTATTTCCGAAATCTCCTAACCCAAAGCAGGCCGCTTTCCAAAAAGGAATCTTAATATTTGTATCCACAGTTTGGATGGATTCAGTTTCTTTCATGGGCGCTCCTCTCTATTCCTTTTTTCATCAATCTGCAGATTCTTAAAATGTAATAATTCCCTTAATATATCCGGGCGGGTTCGTATCCAGCAGCCGGAAGCCTTCGTCAACCCGTTCGAATGGGATACGGTGGGTGATCAATTCCTCTGTGGGGAATACACCCTTGACATAAGCTTCCACTCCGATTTCCAGAGTATGCATGTATTCATTCGTATAATAAGGATGAACCACATGGATAATGGGAGAACGGTACATCATATTGTAGGCCATCTCCTCTGTCCATGTCTCATTTTTTGAATACACAGACGGTGCAAGGATCTTGCCGCGGCCCGATATTTTTGCCACCGAAAGAGCGGTCTGCAATCCGCGCAAGCTCCCGGTGATCTCAACAATACAATCATACATCCTCCCGTGGGTCAGTTCAAACGAGACGTCCTCCACATCCACGTTTTTAGGATTAATGGTCTTGGTCGCTCCGTATTGGACCGCCATTTCCAGGCGCTTTTCATCCAAGTCGATGGCAACAATATCGCCTAGAGCCCGACTTTTCAGTCCGGCAATAACCATAAGCCCCATGAAACCGCACCCTATCACAGCAACCCGGTCTCCCATTTTCGGCTCCACGGCACGCACAATGTTGGCCACGCACATCATCGGCTCACCCAGGCAGGCGTCGATCGGCTTTGATGTCTCCGGGATCTTGATCATTTGTGCGTTGGCTGCTACATTGTAATCCGCAATACAGGTACTGAGTACGCCCGTCACCAAATCGCCCGGTCGGAAACATGTAACGGCACTGCCTACATCCTCGACAACGCATACTGGCTCATGCCCAATTCCCATGGGGAACTGAGGGTTCTTGATCATTGCGTCATAGCCATGTTTGTTTCCGAAGCCCATGGCGCTGGTTCCGCGATATGCGGGGATGTCAGAATGGCACAGCCCTACACTGATAGTTTTATACAGCACTTCATTTTCTTTCAGCTTTGGGATTTCCTCCTGAACAAAATCAAACTGCTTAGGCGCAACCAATACGGCTCTTGTCCTTTTCATCGCGTGTTTTCTCCTTTTCTTCCGACTTTATTTCCGGGAAATTGACTTTTTTGCTGCCACGGCAATGTCCTGGGCAGTAAGGCCCATGACCTGTTTTAAATAGTCAATGGGGCCAACCTCGCCGAATCTGTCCTTGACGCCCACACGCTCAACAGGGACAGGGCAATTGCTGCCCAGCGTCTCACAGACTGCGCTGCCCAGGCCTCCAATAATGTTGTGATTTTCAGCTGTGACAATTGCACCTGTCTCCTGCGCGCAGGTTGTTAAAAGATCTTCATCAATGGGTTTGATCGTAAACATGTCCACCACACGGGCAGAAATTCCATCGGCTGCCAGCAACTCTGCGGCCTCCATCGCTTCGGCGACCATTATTCCAGCGGCAACAATGGTGACATCCGAGCCCGGACGAATCACACAGCCTTTTCCGATGGTAAAATCAGAGCCTTCCTGATAAACTTTGGCCATGGGTTTTCGGGCCATACGGATATAATAGACACCTTGGAGTTTTGCCAGTTGATCCATCAGGTTGACCAACATCACGCTATCGGTGGGTTCTACAATTGTCAATTCGGGGAAGGCGCGCAAAGCCGCAACGTCCTCAAAGGGCATGTGCGTACCCCCATTGAAAGCAGCCATTACGCCAGGATCAGATCCAACCAAGCGAATATTGGCCCCTGCATAGCAGGCAGAAATAAAAATCTGATCATTGGCACGGCGAGCCAAGAACGGTGCAAAGGTATGACAGAAGGGGATCTTCCCAAC
>CABUOE010000144.1 GCA_902493155.1 uncultured Eubacteriales bacterium | reverse complement strand
TCATCATTCCAAGGATTAAACCAATCCCTCCCAACAGAATCAAAATGGGAAGCGCCAGCCCAAGGGATGCTCTTGCACCATAAAGCAAGCGGGATAATTCACACCGCCCAAGCTGATCGGTTCCAAGGGGATAATCGGCGCTCGGCGCTTGATATTTCATCAGTGGATTCACCTCGTCCGGCGCATGGGGAGCCAAAAGCGGTGCGAGAATTGCAACGGCGCAGATCAGCACAATCAGGCCAAGCCCGATGACCGCCTGCGGATTTCTCCATATTTTACGCAGCATCGCTTTCCTCCTTTCTCCACGGGCATAGCAAGTGGTTGAGTATTTCGCCAAACAGTTCGGCCAGAAGATACAGCGCGGCGATAATCAGCATACAAGCGCCAATCGCGTTGGCATCAGCAGCCATAATACAGTTCATCAGGTAGTTGCCCACACCTTTGATAGAAAAGACCTTTTCCACTACGGCGCTTCCAGCAATCAGATAGCTTACATACTGGCAGAACAGGGTGATGACGGGCGGCAGGGCATTGCGGAATACCTTCTTCCAGAGGATCCTGTTTACCGTCATCCCGTTGGCACGGGCAAAGCTCACATAATCACGGTGCATTTCTTCCAGCAGTGAAGCGCGAAATACCCGTACAGTCGAGCAAATCACAGGAAAAGATAAGGTAATGGATGGCAATATCAATCCCATAATCCCCGATGCAGGCGTTACGCTGAAAATCGGGATTTCCACAGCGAAGCCAATCAACAGCAAAAAACCGAGCCAGAACGGAGGAACACAAATTCCAAACAGCGAAACAATCCGCATGATATGGTCCGTCAGCTTGTTCTTTTTGGCCGCGCATAAAACGCCAAGCAGAATTGAAAACACGATAATTTCGGCTAACGACAGAAAAACTAATTGCAGCGTTTGCGGGAAGTAGGCTGCCAAATCCGCAGCCACCTCGTTTGTTGAAAAAATAGATTCCCCAAAGTCGCCGCGAAAGACACCGCCGATCCAGTTCAAATAGCGAATCGGAAGCGGCTGATCCAAACCAAGTTCCGCGCGTACCTGTTCAATCACTTCCGGTGTAGGAGAGAGATTTCCACGGCGCACAAGATAAGTGGCTGGGTCTGTACTGGATAATGCAGTCAGGATAAAGCACAGGATGCTTACGCCAAAGAGCAGAACCAGCAGCCGCACGATTCGTTTTATCCAATGAGATTTCACCGTTTCCCTCCTTTCCGGTTAATCAAAGCTAACCATTGTGTCGAAGTAACTGCGGCAGGCGGCATATCGCCCGCCGCAGTGCATAAATTACTGTGCAAGTTTCCAGTTCCGCGCTTTCTGCCGGATATTCCAGAATTTTTGATAGATTCCTTTTTGTTGTATCAGTTCAGCGTGAACGCCTTTTTCTACAATTTTTCCGTTATCCACCACCAAAATCTGATCGGCATCCCGAATCGTGGACAGCCGGTGTGCAATGACAATCAGCGTCTTATTTTTTACCAAAGCGCTGATGGCCTGTTGCAAATGCACCTCGTTTTCCGGGTCAACGCTGGCGGTTGCCTCGTCAAGCAGGATAATCGGCGCGTCCTTGAGCATGGCGCGGGCGATGGAGATCCGCTGCTTTTCTCCACCGGACAGGGTGGAGCCGCCTTCGCCAATTACCGTGTCATATCCTTGTGGCAGAGCAGAGATAAAATCGTGGCAGCAGGCTTTCTTTGCCGCTTCTACCACTTGCTCATGGGTTGCGTCCGGGCAGCCAAACTTAATATTGTTCTCAATAGTATCGTGGAACAGATACACATTTTGAAATACCATGCTCATATTCTTCAAGAGGCTGTCACAGGTAAACTCTTTGACATCGTGGCCGCCTATGGTAATGCTGCCTTCCTGCACATCCCAAAACCGGGCGATCAGCCTTGTAATGGTGGTTTTGCCGCCTCCAGAGGGACCGACAATCGCAGTCATGCTGCCCTGTGGAATGGAAAAACTCACATCCTTCAAAATTGGATTGCCATTCTCATAAGCAAAGGACACATGCTCGAAGCCAATGTCAAAGGAATCCAAAGGGATGTCCCTACCGTTTTCATCAATTTTTTTTGCCTGTTTGATACGCTCTACCCGGTCAAGGGCAGCGTCCATTGTCCGAATCATTGTCGTCATCTGGCCCATAACCTCAATCGGATTGAAGATGGTAAAGGAAGCGATCAGAATAACGGCGAGATTAGCGAAAGACAGGTCGCCGCCAACAGCGAGGATTCCCGCGCACAGCATAATCATGCAGGCCGAAATACGGAACACCATCGAATAGGTCATATTGAGCGGGGTAAATACACGCTCCACCCCATAAGAGGCAGCCGCATTGCTCTCATAGGCATCTTCAATATCGCTCAGATTTTTGTCGCACATATTGAAGGATTTTACAACGGAAATACCTTGCACGTATTCCAATGTGGCCGCAACTGCTTCGGATTGGATTTTCTGCCGCTTTGCAGAGAGCGCCTTTCCTTTTTTCTGCATGTGGCTGTAGATTGGGAAGGAAAGAAGGATGCCTGCCACGAAAATCAAACCGATACGCCAGTCAAAGGCTAAAATGCAACCCGCCATGACAATCATACTCAAAACGCCGGTTGTAACCTTATCAAGAATGTGCATAGAGTAGTTCTCGAGAAAGTTCAAATCCGTTGTAACAGTCGCCGTAATGTCTCCGACACTGTTATCATGGAAAAAGCCCATCGGCACATTCCGCAGCCGGTCGCCCAATGCAATCCGTTCTCTGGCTACAAACTCAAAGCCTGCCGTACTTTGCAGCCGGTAAACCAGATATTTGAAAATCATGCGCAGGATTAAACCTCCTGCAATCAAGCCGATAACAATAACCCATGTTTGTCCTGTAATCGGTTGACCGTTCTGCAATTCTATCAGGACAAGAAAGACGGCGGCGATTGGCAGCAGGCCGAACATGGATTCCAGAAAGCCACAGATAAAGCTGCCCCAAATCCGTTTCGATAAGTTTCCGCTTAAACGCAGTACGCGCCGGATGATTTTCAGCATAATTCACTCACCTCCTGATTCATACTCCAGTCCATTGCGCTGATATGAGCTTTCCACATATCCAGATAGGTTTCGGAATGGGTTAGAAGCTGCTCATGGGTTCCCTGTGCGGTAATCTGTCCGTTTTCCAACACTAAAATCTGGTCGGCATACATAATGGTAGAGAGCCGGTGCGCAATGACAATCAGAGTTTTCCCCTTTGTCAGCTTATCAATGGAACGCTGCAATTTATCTTCATTCTCCGGGTCTGTGAAGGCGGTGGCTTCATCTAAAATCACGATAGGCGCATTTTTGAGGATTGCCCGCGCTATGGCAAGGCGCTGGCGCTCGCCACCGGAAAGCCTTGCCCCGGCGTCACCGGCATTGGTATCGTATCCTTGGGGGAAACGTGAAATAAATTCATCGCACCCGGCCTGTGCTGCCGCCCATTCCACTTCCTTATCAGTAGCCTCCGGTTTACCAATGCGGATATTATCGCGCAGACTCATATTGAACAGAAAGTTGTCCTGCGATACATAGCTGATCTTCTCTGTTAAGTCGGTAAGGGACATCTCCCGAATATCAATCCCGCCTACTAAAACTGCGCCTGCATCGACATCCCAAAACCGGGCGATCAGTTTGGCTAAGGTTGATTTACCCGAACCGGAAGGCCCCACAAAGGCAGTTACGCTTCCGGCCTTTGCTGTGAAAGAAATACCGTGAATGATCTCGCTGTCGCCATAGCCGAAATGAACATCCTTCATCTGCATGTCGGCTTTGTCTGTATGCTTCGGCTGTGCCGGTTCCGTCAATTCTTCCATATCAAGAAGCGCCTGAATACGGGGCTGCACTTCGGAAATAACGGCAAAACTTTCCCAAAACTCGGTAAAGTTTTGCAGGGAACCAACGATTGCCATAGAGAGAAGAATACAAACAATCAGTTCGGCAAGACTAACCGTACCGCCTGAAATAAGAGCCATTCCGACAGGCAAAACAAAGGCAATCGAGGATGGTAGAATCGCTTGGCTGATGCTCATAAACGGCCAACAGTGTTTATACCACTTTGTCGTGATGTCCCGCACCTTTAGAACCGCCGACTGGAACCGCCCCATTGAGGAAGCAGTCTGATTAAATGCTTTGATGACCTCCATACCATTGACATATTCCACAATGGTTGCGTTCATATTGGCATTGGACATCATGTATTCCTTCATCACTTCGCCACGACCAAACATCATGCCATAATAGATCAGGTTTCCCAAAATAGCTGAAACCAAAGCGGCCAACGCCATGCGCCAGTCAATCACCAACAAATACAGAATGACAAAGATCGGAACAAGTATGCTGGCGGTCATTTCTGGAATAGCGTGAGCCAGCGGGCCTTCCAATCGCTCCGCATCGTCGATGACAAGTTGCTTAAACTCGCCGGACGATTTCTCTTGAATCGTTCCCATAGATACCTTGGACATCTTCTTCATAATTGCAATACGGATATTTTTAATGATTTCATAGGCTACTTTGTGGGAACACAAAGTAGATTTCGCGTAAAGAGCATGTTTTAGAAGATACCCGCATAGAGCAATTACTGGCAGGAGAATTGCCCATGTAGTCGTCAAACTGTTTTCCAATGCCTTTTGCAGCAATACGGCCACAGCAATATATGGAACAACGCCAAAGGCAGAGGATAAAACAGACAGGACAACGGCAAATGATAATTGTGATTTCTTTTCTTTAGCAAAGCGAAGAATACCCTTATATGGAGATTCTCTTTTGCCACTTTCTTTCTGCATATACATTTACCCGCCTTTCCGTGTTGTTTTCCAAACATAATCAGCATAGCAAAACAGCTTTCGTTTTTGTGACCGAATCCGACAGTTCTATACCCCAATCCGACAAATCTGTTTTTGTAACGGCTTGCTTTTTCTTATGTAATATGGTATTATAGTTAGCAGTAACTAACCTTGTGTTTATGAAAGGAGTACGGCATTATGCTTTTACAATGGTCTGCGCCAGAATATGTGCCACGCTCTTTTCTCGTTTCCGGCGTTTCGGGTACGAATAAAGCAGTGAAGCAAACCGATACCAGCTTTCGGCTTACAAAACAAGTGGCCGATGGATTGGTGGATATGCAGGAAGTGTCAAAAGGATTATTTTTAGTGCAGTCTGAAATGGCGTTCAAAAAGGAAACGGAACTGTGCGAAGAGTATCCAGAGCGCAAAGTCTTTCAACTCTCTTTCTGTATGAATGGGATCTGCGAATGGGATTATCGTCAAAAACGAGGCGAGCACTACCAGCTTTCCCCTACACAGTGCAGCTTACAGTGTGGAACTTTTTCCCAATGCGTCAGCCGTTTTGGTTCTGAAGAACCTTACCGAACATTAAGCATTTCGCTGGAACAGGAGCGTTTCCTGCCTTTGGCAGAGGATTTAGAAGCTGCGCATTTAATTCGGCGGGATAACAAGATTTGTACCCACATATTTTCTACCACACCGGAAATCCGCTTGGTTTTGCAGCAGCTATTAGACTGCCCGCCAGAGCGAAAGCTACGCAAGTTGTATCTTGAAGGAAAGGTATTGGAACTTGTCTCCCTGTTCTGCGAAGAAGCGATTGGGAAGCAGAAAAATGACAAAGAGATTTCCAGAGAAGATTATCGCTGCTTGATGAAGGCCAGGGAAATTATTGACAATCATTTCCTTCACCCTTTGACAATCGCACAGATTGCGGAGCAATGCTATCTCAGTGAAACTAAATTGAAGCAGGGCTTCAAAGCCTGTTTTAATTGTACGGTCTACGAGTACATAGTGGAAAAGCGCATGGAGATGGCACATCGTTTGTTGCAAAGCGGAAAATATAAGGTGAAAGATGTGGTATGGATGGTGGGATATACCAATGCGAGCCATTTTATAGACGCTTTTAAGAAAAGGTATGGAATTACGCCCGGAGAAGTGTAAAAACAATTTATGTACCCAGCCGTCTATGCGGCTGGGCGTTCTCTTTTTA
>CABUOE010000143.1 GCA_902493155.1 uncultured Eubacteriales bacterium | reverse complement strand
TTCTATCAAAATTACGGTGGACTTATGGCGGAGAAGGAGGGATTCGAACCCTCGATGAGCTATTAACCCATACACGAGTTCCAGTCGTGCGCCATAAACCAAGCTAGGCGACTTCTCCAGATATTCTGTACGCTCTTTCAAAAGCAGCCGGGCAGGAATTTTTTCTCATAGCCTGTCCACGACTTTATCTATTTTACACGGTAAGGCACTATTTGTCAAGAGGTTTTTAAAAAAATTTGATACTTTTTTAACCGTCCTTATGTGATCTGCGAGAACCTCAAAATATTGACGGTATTCTTCAAAAAATAGCCGCTTTCATTGACTTTTAGGGCGGCATATAATATAATTCTTTCAATGGGTCAAATTGGAAATGGATGCAGTTGCCCATAAATATGACTTATATTTTTTATGGAGACCGGTTTGAAAGGAACTCTTTCAAACTAGGATTTGCAACTTTGCCGCCAATATGTGCGGTGTTTTTGTGATTTTATATCAAATGAGCTCCAAATCCCAGAAAGGAATGACATTTGTATGGAAAAAATGATTGATACCTGGCTGCAGGTTCCCGCTGGGGACAGCAGCCGTGCCGCATGCTGTAAAGGTGAGTCCCTCCCTTCTCAGTTTGTTCCGTCGCCCTTCGACGGCGCCATTGCGGGAAGTGTGCTGACAAAAGCCCCGAAGAACACAGTGCTGACCCTCTGCGGCGGCAATGAAGGCGACCGCTCCGATGGGACCAGTGTCGCTGGTTTCGAAAACGGCCGCCTCTACTACACCTTCTGCGGCAAAAAAGTGCAACTGAATGACCTTTACCGGGATGAAAGCGAAGCAGAATTCGCCCCTGCGGAGCCTGCCTCCTTTGAGACCTTCGACGGAACCGAAGCCACTGTCACCCGCGTCTACGTTTCGGTGAAGGGGATGGAAAAAGCGGCCGCCTACGATTTCGTCGCATATAAATCTCTTCCCCTGGTGCAGGTTTTTGTCGCTTTAAACCCCGACAATGCAGAGACAATCTTCCCCTTCCAGATTGCGGCTCTTACCTTCGAAAAAGCTTCTGTCACTAATATGCTGGCAGGGCTTCCCAAGGTGGAAATTCCCGCAAAGGACGACCTCTATATTGCCGAAAACTACATATCTTTTAAAGCGGACGACGTAAACTTCGCATTTGCCGGCGGTTTTCCCGCTTTGCAGTCCGTTGACGGCATTGTAACGGTGAAAGCTGATTGCCAATCCAATGTCAAAGTGTACGACATCAGCGAATACGGTCCCGAAAATCCTTTTGTTTCCAACATCGTATGCAGCAAGGAAGCCATAGATGCGAAAGGCTGGCTTGAAAATCTCCCCTGCCTTTACGCCGAAAACGACCTTTTGGGCAAAAACCAAATCATTTCGGTGGGCAACCTCAAAGTAGTTCTCGGCGACAACGGTGAGGGACTGGATCTGCTCACCATCTACGACTGCCGCAAAGAGAAACCTCTCCTGAGCCGCGGCGCCAATATGCTCTTTACTCTCAACCTGCGCCATGTGGAGAACAAATCCAAACTTCATCTAAATTCCCGAGAAGGCTGGAATAGTATCCAGACCACTTCCACCAAAAATATGCACACCTGGGTGTTCTCCGACCACAAGGAAGCAGAAAATGTCTCGGTAATCCTCACCGCCTTCTGCGCCCCTGAAAAGAGCCGAATTTCCTGGGATTTGGCGGTTCAAAACGAGAGCGCTGTCTATTCGGTTCAGGAAGCGGAATATCCCCGCCTGACCATGGACACCGACGATAATACCGTTCTGCTGTCACCCTATGGAAGCGGTGAAATCCGCCGCCACTTAAACAGTGCTGCTACCCACGCCTCCTTAAATTATCCGGGCTTCGGCGCGTCTTTGCAGTGCGGCGCGGTCTACAACACTGAAATGGGTTCCGGCATCTACTATGGTGTCCACGATCCGGCCCCTGCCTACAAGGTCTGCAACTTCGATAAACAGATTTTCAAACAAACCGTTTCCTTCGGGTTTACCTACCCCTTTGAATTCATTGATAAGGCTGGAAACTCCTCCGCCTTAGCGGGAAAAGCCGTTTGGCAGCTCTTTGACGGCGACTGGTACGACGCCTGCATGATCTACAAGGATTTTGTGGACAAAGAAGCAAACTGGCTCCCAGAAACGGACGAAAATGGCCCGGTGAACACCCCGGAATGGATGAAAACCTGCTCTCACTGGTGGCGTTCCATGCTGGACGATCCCTGCATCGAGCCGGAAAAAACCAATAACTGGTTTGAGGAGACTTTGGAAGCCAACGCTGACTTGGGCGTCCCCTCTGCCAACCACGTGTACCACTGGCACCAAACCATCTTTGATAATGAGTACCCCCACTTCTTCCCTGCCAAACGGGAATTCATCCGCAAGGCGCCGCTGTTGCAGCAGGCCGGCATCAAGCTGGTTCCCTACATCAACAGCCGCTGCTGGGATGATTTAGACGGTGGAGCCGACGACTGGGAGTACACCGAAAAAGCCCTTTCCGAGACCACCAAAGATTTGGACGGCAACACCTTTATCGAACTGAGCCCCTTCAACAAACCCGGCGGCGGCCCCAGGGTTCGGCTGGCGGTTATGTGCCCCTCTTCGGTTATGTGGCAGGATCTCCAGTGTGAGCTGGTCGACAAAGTATATAACGAGCTGGGAATGGACGGCGTGTATCTGGATCAGATTGCCGCCGCAAAGCCTAACCTCTGCGCCGATCCTCGCCACAACCACGCCGCTGGCGGCGGAAGCTGGTGGATCGATAACTACAACCACATGGTCAGCCGTATGAAAACTCATGGCCCGGAAACCGGCGCTTTCGTCACCGAGTGTACCGGCGAGGCTTACATGAAAACCATCGAGGCCCTGCTTTCCTGGGCCTGGGTGAGAAACTCCCAGGTTCCCGCCTTTTCCGCTGTGTATGGCGGCCGGGTGGCACTGGTGGGCCGGGACTACAACTCCCTCAAGGATGAAGAAGGGGTAAAAATCTTCGCAGCCGAATCCTTCCTGTTCGGCGAGCAGATGGGCTGGATCATCCCCCATCAGTATCTGACCACCTGTTACCGGGAATTCTATAAAAAGTGCGTCCGCGCAAGGGAAGCCCACAAGGAATTCTTCTACGCCGGCAAACTCCTCCGCCCCCTCTCCATCGAAAGCGATCAAGCACCCGTCACCACCTACGGCTGCGTCATGGCGGAAGGACAGATCATTTCGGTTCCCGCCGTTATGGGCGCCCACTGGAAGAAGTTTACGGGTAATCAGGAACTGATCGTCCTCACAAACCTCTCGAATAACGCCGCGAAAACCGACGTGACGCTGCCCGACGGCGTCCGTTCCCTGAAACTTGAAGGGGACCTAACAGAAACCGTCGACTGCGCCGGCGGAAAGCTTTCCGTTACCCTGCCCGCACAATCTGTAGTGACTGCGGTTATCGACTGCTAAAAAAGAACAAAAGAGCACAGCCGATTTAGCTGTGCTCTTTCTTTTTACAATTAAGCGCCTAGCAAAGATGCGTTTCTGGCTTCTTCTGGAATTTCAAAGTCGGTGGCGGCGTTTATGTTTTTCATCTCCATTTCCATGACCATCTTGCTCACTTCAATGGTAACGCCCTGTGCCTCGTCGCCCATCTGTTCCATCAGTTTGTTCATCATTTGACTCATCATGGCAGTCATATCCATTTTGTATTTCACCGGATAATTGTCCTTTTTGCTGACCCAGATGGTCACAGGCAAGTCTCCCATATCGGAGTACATGCTCTTTAGCATTGCCCCATACTCTGCTCCCAACTGCCCGGTCATGGAATCCATGACACCGGAAGCGTTGATGACTTCCTCGATGGAATCGCCGGCGATAACGCCGCTCAATTTATAGGCGGTTCCGCTTTGAAGTTCTTCTTCTCCATCCAGCTTCACGCTGTCGGCGTTGTCTAAGTAAAGCTTCATGTTGGACATGCCGTCATACTGGTTAAGAGAATCCACTTGCTGTTTGACCCAGTTGCCGTAAACCCCGCTGTAGGTAACGAATTTTCCATCCGCTTCTTCGGCGTAAACATCCACAGTCTGGTTTCCCAACTCGCCCATATCCATGGTCATGGTCATTTTCATTTTCATGGGCTCGGTAAAGCAGGTTGCATCACCAGTCATGGTCATGGAAACGGCCTCATCGCCGCTTTTCATCTTCATATCTGCACTGATGGTGTAATCCATGCTTTTTATTGTCTGGGACTGTTTCTGAGCTTCTGCCAAGATAGCCTTCACATCGGTCTTTTCCCCGCAGGACGCCATGGCCAGCACCGAAACGGCAGCTACAGCACAGACGCCTATTCTTTTCATTATGTTCATATCGTTTCTCCTTTTCTGGTATTGTATCCGCGCGAACCTCTTTGCCACAGATATGTTGATTATAGCACATTTTTCTTGTATTGTACATGGAAAAAGCAGCGGTATCGGCCGCTGCTTTTTTGGAAATTATTTCGTTCTGTCCACCAGCTTGTAGCCCGCCTGGGTCAGCGCTTTGCGAATTTCCTCCACGTGCTTGTGGTCGCGAGTCTCCATCCGCAGCCGCAAAAAGCAGGAGTTGATGTCCATATTTTCGTCGGAACGGTCGTGGCGGACGGATACCACGTTTGCGCCCATCTTGGCGATGATGGTGGAAACGTCCTGGAGCTGGCCAGGCTTATCCATCAGCTCGATGGTCACGTCGGCGGAGCGTCCCTCTTTCATGAGGCCCCTGCTGATGACCCGGGAAAGGATGGTCACATCGATATTGCCGCCGGAGACAAGACAGGCTACCTTTTTCCCCTTGATATCCACCTTGTTGAAGAGGGCGGCTGCCACTGAAACCGCTCCGGCCCCTTCAGCGATCATCTTGTGCTTTTCGATGAGCATCAAAATAGCGGTGGAAATTTCGTCGTCGGTGACGGTGACGATTTCGTCCACGTATTTCTGGCAGATATCGTAGGTGATGTCCCCGGGGTGCTTGACGGCGATGCCATCGGCGATAGTGTTGACCCCGTCCAGGGTGATCTGCTCATGCTGGAGAATCGAATTGTACATGGAAGGCGCCCCGCTGGCCTGCACGCCATATACCTTGATGCTGGGATTGAGGGCTTTCACCGCGTAAGCGACACCGGAGATGAGCCCGCCGCCGCCGATGGGAACAATGACCGCATCCAAGTCGGGAATCTGCTCCATCAGCTCCAACCCAATGGTTCCCTGCCCCGCGATAACGTCCACGTCGTCGTAGGGGTGGATAAAGGTCATCTTTTTTTCCTTCTGCACCTCGATGGCCTTGTTGTAGGCGTCGTCGTAGACCCCTTTGACCAGCATCACCTCGGCACCGTAGCTTTTCGTCGCCTCCACCTTGGAGATGGGCGCGCCGTCGGGAATGCAGATCAGCGACTTGATGCCGCATTCCTTGGCAGCCAACGCCACCCCTTGTGCGTGATTTCCGGCAGAGCAGGCGATAACGCCGCAGGCCTTTTCTTCATCGGTGAGCTGGGAAATTTTAAAGTAAGCGCCCCGCACCTTAAAGGAGCCGGTTACCTGCAAATTCTCGGTTTTCAGGTAGACTTCGCTGTCGGGATTGATAGCCGGCGCCGCGATCACGTCGGTGGGGCGGATCACTTTTTTGAGCACGTACGAAGCCTGGTAGATTTTGTCTAGTGTCAGCATAAATTTTCCTCTTTTCTACATGATCATGGCCATTGCGCCGGTGCGCAGGATTTTTTCGATTCCGTAGGGCTTTAAAAGCTCCACAAAGGAGTTTAAGGTCTTGGCGTTGCTTGCCAGTTCCAGAATCATCGAGTTTTCCGAAACGTTTAGCACGTCGGCGTGGAAGACGTTAGCAATCGCCACCAACTGGGCGTTTGTCTCCGAGTTCCGCGCCACTTTGATGAGCAAATATTCCCGGATGACCGCCTCATCCTCGTTTAACACGTCCACCTGCTCCACATCGTAAAGCTTGCAGAGCTGCTTTTCCACCTGGCGGACGATTTTGTCATCGCCCTTGACGACGATAATGAGGCG
>CABUOE010000142.1 GCA_902493155.1 uncultured Eubacteriales bacterium | reverse complement strand
TCTTTTCCGAAAAGGCGCCGCCGCCGTGACGGGCGTAACCGCCATAGGTGTCGACGATAATTTTCCGTCCGGTGAGGCCGCTGTCTCCCTGAGGCCCGCCGATAACGAACCGCCCAGTGGGGTTAATGTAGTATTTGGTGTTTTCGTCTAAAAGTTCCGCCGGGATGACAGGTAAAACTACCTGCTCCACAATATCCTTGCGGATTTGCTCTAAAGTCACGTCATCGGCATGCTGGGAAGAGATAACCACGGCGTCTACCCGGATGGGACGGCTGTTTTCATATTCGACGGTGACCTGGGATTTTCCGTCAGGGCGCAGGTAGGGAAGCGTACCGTCTTTCCGCACCTGGGTGAGGCGCTTTGTCAGCTTGTGAGCCAGCGAAATGGGCATGGGCATCAGTTCAGGGGTCTCGTCGCAGGCGTAGCCGAACATCATGCCCTGGTCGCCGGCGCCGTTTTCATCGTCTAAGTCCTTGCCTTCCTTCACTTCCAGCGCCTTGTCCACTCCCATGGCGATGTCGCTGGACTGCTCGTCGATGCTGGTGAGCACGGCACAGGTATTGCCGTCAAAGCCGTATTTGGCCCGGTCGTAGCCGATGTCCAGCACAACTTCCCGGGCGATTTTCGGGATGTCTACATAACATTTCGTAGAAATTTCTCCCATGACCATAATCATGCCGGTTGTACAGCAAGTTTCACAGGCTACACGGCCTTTTGGATCTTGGGCTAAGATAGCGTCCAGCACTGCATCGGAAATCTGGTCGCAGATTTTATCGGGATGACCTTCGGTCACCGATTCGGATGTAAATAAAACTTTTGACATGTTTGCCTCCTTCTGGCGTTAAAAAATCTGTTCCGCACCCAATTTACGGCAGCGTTTTCCGCGCGGATAGAAAAACGGCTCCTTCTTGCAATCGAATTTTATGAAAAACGAAAAAGCACCCGCCTTTGGAGCGAGTGCATACAGTTTCCCAGTAAACCTCATCTCTCGACTGCGTCGCAGGAAATGGCACCTTGCGAAAAGCAGGTTGCCGTGGCTTCACAGGTCCTGTCCCTCCGCCACTCTTGATAAGGTAATTATCATTTAACAGTATACTGGAGGAAAAGGGGCTTGTCAACAAAAAACGAGAGGAAAAGCTCCTTTTTGTCGAGAGTTGCAAAATGTCGAAAAAATTCTGGTCCAAGTTATGGGATTTGCCGATGTTTCAGGCAGTATTTTAATAATTGTTCCCGATCGTTTTCACATTTTTCGTCGATGACAGCCTGCAACAGAAATTGAAGTGCCTCGCCAATCTCTTTTCCGGCGGGAATCCCCAGCGTGATGAGATCGTCCCCATTGACTGCGAGGGAAGACAGAGAAAAGCATTCCTCCCGGTCGAGGATCTCCTGGGCCATTTGAAGAATTTCCCGGTAGGAATCGCTTCGGTCATATACAGGATTTTGCGCTGCATTGTCGGCAAGCTTTACCTTCATCAGCTGAAAAAAGGCTTCCGGGCTCAGGCGGTTCATCCAGCGTTTGATGAGTGCTGCCCTCGGCTCTAAATCCACGTCGTGGTATTTGACCAGCGTCAGCACCCGTTCGGTGGTGTGCTTGTCGAATCGAAGACGGGGAAGAATTTTTTTGCACATTTGGACGCTTACCTGGCCGTGTCCTTTGAAGTGTCCCTGCCCTTTTTCATCCACCGTGAAGCGGCAGGGCTTTCCGATGTCGTGGAGCAGCATGGTGAGCCGCAGGACGGGCTCACTTTCAACGGCCGCCACCGAACGGACGGTGTGCTCGTAGACGTCGTAGATGTGATAAGGCGTTCGCTGGTCGAATGCTACCATAGGCAAAAGTTCGGGAATCAGCTGCCCCAGTACATGTGGAAAATCCAACAGGATCTTTAACACCTGCGGACCGCAGAGAAGTTTCATGAGTTCCACCCGAAGCCGTTCGGCAGCGACTTTTTGGAGCAACGGCGCATGCTTCCGCAGCGATATTTCAGTTGCAGGCTCCAGAGAAAAAGAAAGCTGGGAAGCAAAGCGGACTCCCCGCATGACCCGCAGCGCATCTTCGGTAAACCGCTTGTCCGGCTCTCCTACACAGCGGATGATGTTTTGCGTTAAATCCTCCACACCCCCGAAACAATCGACGATTCCGGCGTTCGGATGGTAGGCCAGCGCATTGACGGTGAAATCCCGGCGGGCCAGGTCTTCTTTGAGACTTGCAGTGAACCGCACCTCATCGGGATGGCGGCTGTCGCTGTAGCTGCCGTCGATGCGGTAGGTAGTGATTTCCAGCGGCTGACCGTCCAGCAGCACCGTGACAGTCCCGTGCCGGATACCGGTTTCGATGACGGACACGCCGTCAAATACCGCCCTGGTCTGTTCCGGGGTGGCAGAGGTGGTGATGTCCCAATCGTTAGGTGTCCGGTTCATCAGGCTGTCCCGAACGCACCCGCCGACGGCATAAGCCTCGTATCCCGCGGCGTTCAGCCGCCCGATAGCCTGCTCCACGGGAGAAGGCAGCTGGATTTTCATGTATAATCCCCTTTCGGTCATCATTTTTTGGTAAGGGGAGCAAAATTTGCTCCGATAAAGGCTGCTAAGTCAGCAGGGGAAAGCTCCACCTGGGTGCCGATTTTGCCGGCGCTGACCATAATGGTCTCCTGATTCTTGGCGGACTCGTCCAAAAAGGTTGGAAAAAGTTTTTTCATCCCAATGGGCGAACATCCGCCTCGGATATAACCGGTGAGAGCATTGATTTCTTTTACATGAATCATCTCCACTGATTTTTCCCCGCAGGCCTTTGCCGCCGCTTTGAGATCCAGCTCTTCCGCCACCGGGATGACGAACACGTAACAGCTGCGGCCGCTCCCTCTCGTGACCAGCGTTTTGAACACCTGGGTGAGAGGCTGTCCCAGCTTTTGGGCTACGGCGACGCCGTCAATGGCCCCGTCCCGGTGATCGTAGTAGTGGGGCGTGTAAGAAATTTTCGCCCGGTCCAATAGTCGCATTACGTTGGTTTTGTCCTGTGCCATATAGAATAACCGCCTTTTTTATGCAAAAAATACGAAAGTCAAAAATTTGTTTTGGTAGTGGCAATAGAAAATAAATCTGAAGGATTCAAAAGGACTATGATTTATTATTTTCAGTATAGTCGGAGAAATTTAAAAAATCAAGAAAAACAACAGGAATGTGAAACGGAAATAAACAACTGTGCGGGTATCTATTGACTTTTTGGGAAAAAGCTTCTACAATGGTACTAAATAAAGGGCATTTATATAAAATCGGCATACATTTTAGGAATGTTCAGGATGCCGGATTTTTCTATTTTACGAGAGTTTGAGAAAGGCTGGACCTTTGAAATGAATATATTGATTGTCGGCTGCGGCAAAGTGGGTTCCACCCTGGCAGGCGTGCTGAGTCGGGAAGGCCACGACGTTTCCATTATCGACCGTTATGAAAGCTCTTTTGACTTGCTGCCTGAGGATTACAGCGGTTATATTACGGTGGGGGTGCCCATCGACCAGGACGTTTTGCGGAAAGCGGGCATCGAAAACTGCGATGCCGTCGCGGCGGTGAGCCGGGACGACAACGTTAACATTATGGTGTGTCAGCTGGCCCGGGAGTTTTTTCACGTAGGCACCGTCATCGCCCGTATCTACGATCCCAAGCGGGAGAACGTCTTCCGCCATTTCGGACTCAATACCATCTGTCCCACCAACATCACTGTGGATTCGGTTAAGAGCGCTTTGCTCAAGCAAGAGCTTCAAAGCGTGGAATTCGAGTGCAATCCGGTAGATTTTCACACTTTCCCTGTTCCCAAGCGCCTTATCGGCGTCCACACCGACGAAATTCAGGGTAATGAACAGGAGGCGGTGTTCGCTGTGCTTCACGCCGACGGGACAATGGTGCTCACCAGTAAAACAAACGTCGTTTTGCAGGCCACCGACCAACTGGTAGTGGCCAAAATTATCAGCTAACTGCTAATTTGATCGGCTGACTCCTCAGCCGGAAAGGTCTGGAAAATAGATATGAGAATTGTGATTGTAGGCGGCGGAAAAGTAGGCTATTATCTTGCCAAAACGCTGATTGAACATCACCATGAACCGACGATTATCGAAATTGATAAAGCCCTCTGCGCCTTTTTGGCGGACGATCTGGATGCTCCTATTGTCTGCGGCGACGGAACGGCCATCGAAATGTTAGTCAGCGCCGGCATCGAGCAGGCGGATGCCATCATCGCCGTCACCGGTCAGGACGAGAACAATCTGATTACCTGCCAGCTGGCCCGGATGATGTTCCACACCAAGCGGACCATCGCCAAGGTCAACAACCCAAAAAACGCCGAGGTTATGAAAAAGCTAGGCATAGACATCACGGTATCCAGCACCGACAATATTACAAGACTCATCGAGCGGGAAGTGGATTTTTCCCGTATTCGGCAGTTGGTGGCCCTCAACCAGGGAGAGTCTTCCCTTAATGAAGTGCTGCTGCCCGAGGATTTTAAGTATGATGGCAAAAAGCTTACCGACATTAAAATGCCCGACCAGTCCATCATCGTATCCATCGACCGGCAGGGCGAAATTATCATCCCCCGAGGCAATACCTGCGTCTATTCCGGAGATAAATTGCTGATTATGGCAAAAAACTCCGTGCTGCATAAAGTAAAGGACAAACTGAGACTCGACGACTAAAAAGGAGCGGCCTTATGTTAAACGAGAAAGAACAAAAAATTTATGAGTACATCCGGGAGTGTATCTTAAACTACAACGTCTCCCCCACCGTTCGGGAAATTTGCCGTGAAGTGGGGATTCCCTCCACTTCTACGGTTCATGCTTATCTGAAACGGCTGACCGAAGATGGGTATATCGTCAAGGACGAGTTTAAAAAGCGTACCATCAAGCTGCCCTCCAGCGGTTCCATTACCGTACCTCTTTTAGGAACGGTAACGGCCGGTATCCCCATCACTGCCATCGAGGAAGTGGAAGACTTTATTCCGGTCTTTAACCTGAGAGGAGACGCCAAGGATTATTTTGCTCTCCATGTCCGCGGCGAAAGCATGAAAAACGCAGGTATTCTTGACGGCGATATCGTGATCGTCAAGAAAACTCCTTCCTGCCGCAACGGAGAAATCATCGTTGCGCTGATCGGGGACGAGGCGACGGTCAAGAGGTTTTATAAAGACGAGAAGAGCTTCCGTCTGATGCCGGAAAACCCTGATTTTGAGCCGATTATCGTAGATCAGCTGACGATCTTGGGAAAAGTCGTTTCCTTGATTCGGAATTACTAAATTACAACAAAAAAGCCAGACCGGTTTACGGTCTGGCTTTTTTGTTATAGCGTCTGAAACAAAGTAAAATACGATTTAAAACTATTTCCACTGGCCTTCTAAAATCTGAACTTAAACAATTTTGGATATGCTATTTCTCACAGGGTATCGGAATTATTTTGTTTTCCTAATTCTCTCAGTCCTTACGCTAAGGCGTTTAACACCGCAGAAATATCCTCATTGATACAGAGCGATTGATTAGCAATCTCTCTCGGGCAAATTGCCTCACCGAAATTCACACAAGCGTAAATCGCCTGTCTGTTTTTCGCCGTCATTTGCCAAAACGGATATTTGATAATTAAGGGGGTATTTGCACCGACTCCGAGTTCTAAAAACAGTATGTGCATATTATCGTGACGGCGAAGAAAATCCTCATATCTATTTGCCGCAGCATACCAGCCATCGTCCTGTACAAAGAAATTATCACATCGCAGATTCATAGTCATTGGCGCGCCGCAGACAGGACATTTCGGTACCAGCTCTGTTGGAATTTTCAAGTCTGTTTGCTCTGCTGCCATTTTCCGCACCATATTCTCGTTGTCGTAGGTTTTATCGCGACAGGCTTTGGAGCATTGCCACAGGCCGTAATCTCCCTGCGTATAAAACAGCCGCTTTTTATCAAAGCCTGCCAGCTGGAATTGATGATCCACATTGGTGGTCAGGACAAAGTAATCTTTATCACGGATCAGGTCCAGCAGTTCCTCATAAACGGGTTTGGGGGCTTTCTCG
>CABUOE010000141.1 GCA_902493155.1 uncultured Eubacteriales bacterium | reverse complement strand
GGATCTGGTGTCTGCGTATGTAGACAAATTCGAATTAAAAATTCAATCTTCCGAAATTCCTTGATTTTTCAAGGCTTACCGCCTATCAAATATCAAAACCTTATGTATTTTCCCTTGTTTTTGCCCTTATGAGCCGAAACAAGGGAATTTTTTATGCTTCGCCCACAACCTTATCCAAGAGCCTTGCGGAAGTCCGCTTCGCTTCTCTGGTAGAGTGGGCATAAATGTTCATTGTGGTACTGACATCAGAGTGTCCGAGAAGTTCCTGCACATCTTTAGGTGCTGCACCGTTTGAAAGCAGATTGCTTGTATAGGTGTGTCTGAGCATATGAAAGTGGAAATCCTCCAATCCCTCCACCTTTTTTCTCGCTGTCCTGCACATAATCCCCACCGTACTCGGTGCTTCAAATGCCCCGTCAGGTCTAAGGCAGACAAAGGATAATTCCTTGTACCCCTCTGGGACTTCCTCCGACCTCGGCAGACTGTAAACCTCATAATAGGTGCGGTCTTTTTCTTTGACCTCCAAATAGTAATTAAGGCTGTACAGTTCCCCGTATCGAAAACGGTTTTTGTGCTGTTCTGTTTTCGCAGTTTTCAGGATTGCGGCAAGCGTATCGCAAAAGTCCACGGTGCGGATTTTTTTACGCTTTGTTGCCCCTATTTCTGTTTTGTGCCTTGCCCCGTTGTAACGCATACTGCGGCGTACTGTCAGATATTGTTCTTCAAGGTTGATGTCCTGCCAAGTCAGACCACAGACCTCTCCAATACGCAAGCCTGTATAATAGGCTATCTGTATAGGAAGAAGTGCAGGATTGTTTTTCTTTTTCAGGAAGTCCTCTAATCTCTGATACTGTTCGTAGCTGAGCGTTGGTGTGGAAGCAGTTTCTCCGTCCTCGTCCGAGAACAGTTCGTATTCTTCTTTCTTTCCTCGCCATACCACATACTGCATCGGGTTAAAGGTTATCAGCCTTTTCGGGAATACCGCAAAACGGAACGCCCCTTGTAAAACAGCCGAAAACAATCGGAGATACCCTTTGCTGAGTGCTTTTGCGGTTGTACCGTCAGGATTTGTACCGCCAAAGCTGAGAAAGTCTATATACGCCTGTAAATGGTCGGCGGTTACGGTTTTCAGCTTTCGGTTTCCTATCGGGTGCTGTTTGATACGGTTGACCGTTCCCTGATAGGACATTACCGTACCATTGCTGAGATTGCCGGGTTTCAGTTCTTCCTCCACCCACAGATCGAGCAGCATACCAACTGTGATGTTTTCAGACTTCGCAACGAATTTCTTTTCCTCATAGTCAGCGATTGCTTTTCTGAGCAGGGCTTCTGTTTCAGACTTGCTTTCTGTTCCCACAAACTCTTTCTGTACTTTTCTGCCGCTTTCATCTTCGATATAGAAGCGTGCGTACCACTTTTTACCTTTTTTTCTTACAGAACCTTTTGCCATAGATAAATTTCTCCTTTCTATCCGTGGCAATCGGGACTGTGACATATGGTGTGCGTAAAGTAATAGTGTCACTTATGCCGATGAATGTCAATCGGCATTTTCACTTGTCAAAGTGCCACGGAATTTTTCTTTTTCAGCAACCCTTTCCTCGGCTGCTGTCACTATCCCGAACAGGTCGCCCATCTTTACAGCGGTGCGTCCCTCATCGTAGATATGTAAAATCCCATCTAAAAACTGCTTCATATTCTCGATAGGAAGTTCCATTTCTTTACGGTAAACCCTTTCCATAATCGCCCCTGACTCAATCGCATAGCGGCGTAAGGACTGCTTTAAGCCCTCGTCCTCCGCTACACGGTCAACCTCAGCCATTGCGTCTGCAAAGTGATAAGTCATAACCGTATAGAGGTCAATCATCTTTCCGAGGAATGTGGTGAGCAGCTGTTGGTGCGGTTCTCCCTTTACCACAGAAGAAACCGTATCAAGATATTTTTTGATATGTTCCTCCATATCCCTTGCACATAAAGTGCGGCTGTCATATTCCTTATCTTCGGAAAGTCCTGTCAGCCATTCGGGAGTGGTCAGGAGTGCTTCTGCCAGCCCGTTGATAATCATTGTACGCTTCGGGTCTACACCGTCCGCTTCATATCTTTGAATGGTAGATTTGTTTACTCCGACACGCTTACCAAGTTCGGGCATTGTTAAGTTTAACTCTGTTCGGCGTTCTTTCACTCGTTCACCGACCTGTTTTGCGGTGAATGTAATTTCTTTTTTCAAGGCTTTCACCTCCTATTGCTGATAGTATAGCACAGAAAAACCTATTTTGCAACCATAAATTTAATAATAGGCAAAAATATTTCTTGATAAGTTGCAAAACAAGTTGACAAGAGATAGCAAAATAAGTATAATTACAGATACATAGTTGCAAAATGCGTATTTTGAAAGGAGGTTGATAAAATGAGCAACATCAAAATGGGTTTAACCATAGAAGAAGCAGCAGAATGTACGGGTATCGGAAGAAATACAATGCGTAAGTTGGTAGACTGGGGCAAACTTCCCGTCCTCAAGGTCGGAAGAAAAGCGATTATCCGCAGGGATACTTTAGAGCGATTTATGAGCGTCAATCAGGGAAGAAACCTGCTCAATGAAAACGATGTCCGCAAAGTAGAATAACTGTTCTCCAAGCCCTCGGCGTTTGAGAGTGAAATACACTCCTCGCACAAATCTTCGATTTGTACTCTGGGTATTTCGCCCTTGCAGGGGGCACTGTACCATCGCTTCGGGCAATGCACCGCCGCTATGATACAGAAGAAAACAGCCCGCTGTTTTCTTCGCTGTCCGTCTGCTTACGCCGCCGAAACAGCGGCAACCGATTTCTCGGTTGCAAAAAGAGTATGCCCGTCACGGGAGGAAGGAGTATATGGCAAGACACTCATTTATACAGATGTCGAAGCTACCCAATGTCAAGGGAAGAATATCCTATATCACAAGCCACGCAAGGCAAGAAAATCTCTATGCCACCTACCGCACCGCCGACAATACCTTTTGGAACAATCTTGCAAGGGAAAGCCAGCAGGAATTTAAGCGAAGCGGCACAACGGGAAAGTGTATCGAAGCAAGGGAGCTTATCATCGCCCTGCCGGAACTCTACACCAAATTCGACCCCGACAAGGTACTGAAAGACTTCACAGACCTGTTTCGCAAGCAGTACGGCGTGGAATGTGTGTCGGCACTCCATCACAACAAACGCAAGACCAACTACCATATCCACCTGATTTTCAGCGAACGAAAACTGCTCCCGGAGCCTGATGTAAAGGTAGCCACCCGAAGTGTTTTCTTTGATGAAGCAGGGCAAAGGGTACGCACCAAGAAAGAAATCACAGGGGAGGACGGACAGATACGAAAAGGCTGCACCGTCATTAAAAAGGGCGAGGTTTACGAAAGCCACCTCTTTACCGTGAAAGATGATAAATTCAAAAGCGAGCCTTTTCTTCGGGAGGTAAAAGAGATTTACACCGACCTTATCAATCGGCATATCTCCGATCCTAAGCAGCAGTTAAAGGTATTTGATAAGAACAGCGTTTATCTTCCTACCAAGAAAATCGGTAAGAACAATCCCAAAGCCGCCGAGATTGAAGCCGACAACGCCGCAAGGCAGGAATGGAACAGGACGGCGGATATGGCATTGTTATCGGGGATTGAGGAAACAAAGATACTGGAAATCAAGAAAGAGGAAATCCACCAAAAGGCAAGTCAGTCCATTAAAGAAAAGGGCTGGCTGCCTACCTTGTTCCGCAGCATTATCGGCAGGGCAAAGGAGCTTCTGCAAAGCCTTATCCGAGAAAAGGATATGCCGCCCAAGCCTACGCTGGATATGGATATGGCGGAATTTCGACGCATGAAAAATCTGATGATAAAGGCGCAGGAGGGCGCAAGGGAAATCCGCCGTTTGCAGGACGATGTTCTCCCGAAACTGAAAGCGCAGCTTGCAGACACAAAGGGGCTTTTCAAAGGCAAGGAGCGTAAAGCCTTGTCCGAGCAGATACAGCAGACGGAAAAGGAAATCGCTGCAAAACTGGATATGCTGCCCGATATTCTGAAAGAGGACGGTTATCCCGATGTGCAGGCGTTCATGCGTACTTTCCGAGAAATGGAAAGCGTTGTGGAACAGTACAGCCGTGACCTTGCCGAGTGGGAGCGTCAGACCAGCAGGAAACCGTCAGCCGCCGCCAAAGAGCAGCGCAGACCACCCGAAAAGCAGAGCGTATTAAAACATTTGCGGGAGATACAGGATAAAAATAGGCAGAAACCACCCCAAAGACAGCGCAAAAAATCCATTGACAGAGATAGCCGATAGATATGGAAAAACCGCCGTTATGGTGTTACCCATAGCGGCGGTGGTACATAATTATTTGCTGACTGCAAGCGTGATTTTCATATCCTGAACATTGATGATTGTTTCTTTTTTGCACTTCGGACAGTAGAGAGGAAAGTTTCTCATCTCAGTATTTTCCTGTATCATTGTTCGGGTTTTATTGCCGCAGACAGGGCAAAGTATCCATTCTGTTTTCATAATGTCGACCTCTTTGCGTTTCTCACTAATGGGAAAATATGAAATCTATATCATTCAATTTCAGTTAGAAATCTAAATTCCCCAATCCTGACTAATCATTTGCAGCTTTACCATATGCGGATAAATTTTGCCTGTGTTCATCAGTTTTTCCGGCGTTCCCTGTTCGGCAACCGTACCGTTTGAAAGCACAACCACTTTATCTGCGCCGCTTACGGTACGCATACGGTGGGCGATAACAAGTACGGTCTTGTCCTTTATCAGTCTTGACAAAGCAGCCTGTATCAATGTTTCATTTTCCACATCAAGACTTGCCGTTGCTTCATCAAGTAAGATAATAGGGGAATTTTTGAGAAAAGCGCGGGCGATTGAAATTCTCTGCCTTTCCCCGCCAGACAATTCGCAACCATTTTCACCAATCATACTGTAAAACCCATCCGGAAGTTTTACCGCAAATTCTTCACAATTCGCCAGTCTTGCCGCCGCAATCACTTCTTCGTCGGTCGCGTCCTTTCTGCCTATTCTGATATTCTCCATGATTGTGTTGTTAAACAGCGTCACATCTTGAAATACGATAGAGTACAGAGACAGCAAGGTTTCCGGCTCTATTTTCGATATATCCATACCACCGACAGTAATCTTCCCTTTGTTTATGTCCCAAAACCGCGAGGCAAGACGCGACACCGTAGTTTTTCCGCCGCCGGACGGTCCGACTAAGGCGGTAACTTCTCCCTGTTTTGCCGTAAAGGACACGTCTTTCAATACGGTTTCCCCAGTATTATAAGCAAATCCTACATGGTCGAATACAATGTCATAACCTTTATTTATCAGTTGATTTTCCCCTGTCTGAATAGGTTGGTCAAGGATTTCGTTCATGCGGTCTATGTTCGTTTTCGTAGAGATTACCGCAGCAAGATTTTGCAATGCGCCTTCAAGCGGGGCATAAAGCCTTGAAGCTACAAGCAAGAACATAAAAAACAGCGGAATATCAATTTCTCCACGAATAAGCAGCGTAGAGCCTACAAGCGCAACCGTAGCAATTCCAAACTTTAATATTAGTGTTGAAGAAACAACAAAAAGTGCTGTTCCAAGTTCTGTTATAATGTGCCGTTTTTCTACATAGTCAATTTTTTTGTCAAGTCCTTTCAGATAACTTTCTTCCGCATTGTTTGATTTCAAGTCCTGTAAACTTTCGATACACTCTTGTACACCGCTTTCAAGCGCGACATTTGCCGCTACAGATTTACAGTTAAAGTATTCCTGTATGCGAGCTGAAAAGAATGTGATTGTAAATGCAATCGGTAAAACCCACACCGCCGCAAGAGCCATTCGCCAGTCGTAAGCAAAAAGGCAGATTGCAATTAGTGTTGTTGAAATGAGGGAGCCTGCCAATGCGGGTACATAATGGGAGAATGCAGTTTCAAGCGTAGCACAGTCTCCCATAATAGAATTGGTTAAATCCGCAAGGTCTTTTTTGCCAAAAAAGGACAACGGGATTTTGCGTAGCCGTTCCGCTAAGGATATACGCCTTACCCCGCTTTCCACATAAGTCGCTAAATAAGTAGCATTATATTGAAACCAAGTCGCAATGAATATA